>NZ_JABKBZ010000080.1:0-22987 GCF_013166635.1 Lentimicrobium sp. S6
TTGTCTTAATCACTTTATAATGACCTTTTGACTTGTTAATAATCTGAATACTAATGCTTCCAGATGTATTTTTCTTTCTCCGAATAAACATAAATTATCTTTGGGACACCCAAATATAAAATAAATGGATTGAATATCAAATAGTTAAGTGGGTGTCCCAAAAAAGTGACGAAAACAAGATATTGGCCAGAACTCACCATGGGGACTTTCATGAAAATCATGAGTACTCCAGGTGATGTGGAAGATGCTATGGAAAGTATTACTGAGAAGGAAGATTAATTTAAAAAGGTAGTATCAAAAAAAAACAAACCAAGAATGTCATCACTTTATATTGATGACATCCTTGGTCATTAAGATCCAGAAATCAAGTTTAATTCACCACAATAATATAGGCATCAAAATTAATTCTCTCCTGTACCCTGGTAAGAGATGGATAAGCTTCTTGAGCACTATTAAAAGGTCCTATAACAATTTTAAAAAAGCTATTCCCGTTGGCATCCATATCTGGAATCCAGTAGTAATGCGCATCTAGGTTTTGGGCTTTCAATGTGGCCACTTTCTTTTGTGCTAAAACCTCTTGTTTAACTGCATAGCATCCCACAAAAACAGCAGGTCTGTTGATGTCTGAAGCATATAGTCTGTCTGCTGTAGGTTTGGTTTGGGCTTTTTTCTGCACAGGCATTACCTCTTCTTTTTTCTGGGGCTTGACCTTAGGTTCTTGCTTTTTAACACCTGACTTATTCAGTTCTTCTTTAGGCTTTGTTGATTCTTTATGTGATTTGGGTTCCTCTGTCTTTTTTGTTGTTTCTTTATTGGAAACAATAGTGGTTTTAGATTCACCAGTATTCACCGGTTTGGTATCTACAACAACTTTTTGCACATGAATAGGCTCTTTTTGAGCTGTTGATTGATGAAAGTAAGAGAAATAAATAAATATGGCTAATGCAACAAGTATTACAGCTGCAGCTCCAAAATACCAAAACACAGGTGGTTTTTTTATTCGTGCCTCTTCTTCTTTGGCCTCCTCTTCTTGTAAACTTTTACTAATCTCTTCAAAATTACTCTTTTTCGCCTTTAAGTCCTCCAAGCGTTGTTGCTCATCAGATGTAAAAACCACAGGTGGAGTTTGTTTTGGAAGCTCCTCCAATTTGAGTTTTTTAACCGCTGTTTCTTTTTCTAGCTTTTTTATGATCGGGGGATTAATTTCCTTTTCTTCAATTTTCTCCTTGTTTTTAGGAATATCTCTTTTCTCAATCGGCTTAAGCGCTTTCTTCTCTGTGATGTGTTTAGGTTTAACACCCTCTTCTTTAATTTCCTCTTTTAACTTGGCTTTGCTCACCGGAACAACAACCTGTTTTTTAATTGGTTGAGTCTCCACCTTTTTCTCAATAGCTTCTTTCTTTTCCTTCTCTTCTTGTAAAACCTCTTTAGCTTCCTCTTTACGTTTATTGATGCGCGCCATAGCTTCTTCTAGAATTTTCTTGGAATCCTTTACCGATTTTTTATTGGCATATTTTGCCTTTTGGGTGATATAAAACTGCTTTTCTTTTCCTTTATACCTATCCAAATAAAAATCAATTTGATCTAGTTTTTCGGGTGCGTGTTCTTTGTAAAGGGCCGATAATAATTCTTTATAGTTTTCCATAATTGAAGAAAATGGTTTTAGAGAAATTCAAAGATATTCATTTTTTTTATTGTAATAAACCTATCCAAGAAAAATAAGAGGAATCAAATTGGAGATGAGGTTTGGATTCAAATAAAGCAAAAACTGCTGATCCACTACCACTTAATGAGGCATAGAAAGCACCAGAATCCATGAGTAGATTTTTAATGATGGTGACTTCAGGAAGTTCTTGATGAAAGGAAGATTCAAAATCATTAAGCATAAAATATTGATATTCTTCTTTTCTTATAGATTGAATATCCTCCAGTTTTTTATTGCTTTTGTTGACCAGTTGAAAAGCTCTAGCTGTTTCCATGGCAACTGGAGCTTTAATAATAGCAATATAGGTTCCTGCTAAGCTAAAATCAATAGGCTCTATTATTTCTCCTCTTCCAGTGACATGAGCCGCTTTCCCCTCAATAAAGAAAGGACAATCGCTCCCTAATTCTCCGGCATACCTCAACATTTCTCTCTTTGAAATATTCAGTTGAAAATAATTATTTAATAATTTTAACATGCCACTAGCGTTTCCAGAACCACCACCTAAACCAGCTTGAACAGGAATTTGTTTGTGCAAATGTATTTTCAAAGGAGGAATTTCAAAATTTTTCCGCAATAAATTTAAGGCCTTGTGAACCAGGTTTTCTTCCATGGATGTGGAAGTGAGAACGCCAGTTTGAACAAGTTCATCCTGATCATGAGTTTTGATTTCAATAATATCGTAGAGTGGTACTCGATAGAAGTAACTGTCCAAATTATGAAATCCGTCGGCTCTTTTGTTTAGAATTCTTAGTCCAATATTTATTTTAGCTGGGGTATATGCTATCATTCTTCAGTAACGGATTTATGATAATACTCAGAACGTTTCCTTTTCTGGCTTTCAGTTTTTTTCTTTTGGTGATGGTAATTAATTCCAACATCTTTAAAAGCGGAATACTTTTCGAAATCATATTTTAGGCTATGCAATAACTTTATATTTTGCCACCACTCCATATTCAGAGGTTTATAGCTAATAATTTTAACCATCAAAAAGGAGAATAACATGATAAATAAAGAAACTAATACATAAATCATTTCTTTAAAATCACCCGGGCCATAGATATGACGAGGAAGCTGAGGTTCTATCATCAATCCCCAAACCAAAAAATACATCGCAGGAAATAAGAAAACAACTAACATAAAGGAAAAGATCTGATGCCCTGCTTTCTTCCACTTTCTAATTCTTTTCTCCTTTTTCTTGTTATACCTTTTTCGAATTTTATATCTCGTTCTTACTCTTATTGTATTAGGTTCGCCCATGTTCCAAAAATACAATATTTTCTAATTTATAAAATCAATCTAGTTAATAATCGAGATACTCAGCATTATCCTTGATTTTAAACTGATTTCGGAAAAGCCATACCACAAAATACACAATGGGAGTATCGGCCATAGCTACTAATACCTTAAACATAAATCCATTGATTAAAAGAGAAGAAAATCGTTCCCACGCAATCACATCTAAAGAACAAAGGATAAGTAAAATAACCAAAGTATCAACCAGTTGGCTGGTAAAGGTGGACGCATTATTTCTTAACCAAAGGTGTTTGCCATTTGTGAGTTTTTTCCAGAAATGAAACATTTGAACATCAACCAGCTGTGCAACAAGGTAGGCTGCCATGGAGGCTCCAACAGCTACATAGGTAAAACCAAAAACCTGAGAGAAGGTTTGATCGTTAATGGGAGACCAGTCAGTAGCAGGTGCTAGATTTGCAATAACAATGATGCCTAAAGTGAAAACACTTGCAATAAAACCCAAAAAAACCATTTGATTGGCACGTCTGCGCCCATATATTTCAGAAACTACATCAGTCACAATAAATGTTATGGGGTAAGGAAGTATTCCAACAGATAGTTCAAAGGTGTATATACCAAATGGCGACCATTGAAAAAACTTCTGAAATATGAGATTACTAACAACTAAAGCAGATAGAAATATGGCTGCAAGAATGAGATAGGCTTTTTCTGCTCTATATTTTAAAATTAAATCCATAGAACAAAATAAACGAAAAATGGCTTAATTGGGGTGGTTTAACAAAAAGATTTCATATCGATGCTGAATAAGCATGGCTATTTCGTAGTCGCTAGATTCTAGCACAAAATTAAAACTTGGTTCACAGTAGACTAGAAAATCTTCCAAATATTTACCCTCCTTTAAACCTGTTAACTTCATCACCAACTCTCTATTATATTTTTGTTTCACGATATTGGCCCTATTATCAGATTGAGTTAAACTTTGCAATTTTTTCTCAGACTTGGCTCGTTTACTAAAGGAATTATACAAAAGAGAAATGGGTGAAGTAAAACTGACTGTAAGCACATCCTGACTATTAAAATGGTCTGGAGAAATAGCATAGGGTTTTAGTGATTCCAACATCATAAGATTGGCAGCAATACTATTTGTATCCTCCAGCTGTAGATCAGCAATGGCTTTTTTAAACAGCATGACTGTTGGATAAGGGTTTAGAACAAACTCCTTCAGTTCATACACCTTAGAACTTAAAAAAAGCTCCACCGTATCTTGATGGTGTGAATTGCTATATAAATAGAATTGATCCTCATAGGCAATGGCACTAATTCTGACCAAAGTGGAGTCCTGTAGAAATAGTTTAGCTTCTCCATTATCATTGGCCATAAACTTGATATTATGGGTTCTATCATAAATTAGTGCATAGGAGATAGCAAGTTGATCTATTTCACTTTTAATACGAAAATGTACCACAGATTGCGAACTCCCATTTAATGCCAAAAGGCTAATGATGGTAAGTAAAAAAGCCGGGAAATACCTTAAAGAAATCGATTTCCAATTCATGGGTACAAAGATATAAGCTACAAGAATGACTAATCTTTAAAAAAAGGCAAGGAATGGTAAATTTTGTTAATGTGCAGAGCTATATTAAAGGCATTAAAAGTAGATTTATTGATAACTTTTGTTTGCGCCATTATCTAAATAGACTACAAAAAAAACCTATTATTAACCTTTTGGTCTATATAATTGGGATAAAAAATGCTTATCATTTAATGAAAACAGTCATTTTTAATAGACACAAGAGATCTATAAAAACATCAATAAACTAACGGCCATCACTATCATTCCAGCGACTAATCCATAAATACTTAAGTGATGTTCACCATATTCTCTAGCTGAGGGCAAGAGCTCATCCAAGGAAATAAAGACCATAATTCCGGCTACTCCTGCAAATAGAATTCCAAATACGGAAGCACTCATAAATGGCATGAGAATAGCAAAACCTATTAGAGCTCCAACAGGTTCGGATAAACCAGAAAGGAAAGAATACCAAAAGGCTTTACGCTTGTTTCCAGTGGCATAATAGATCGGAACAGCAACCGCAATTCCTTCCGGAATATTATGTATAGCTATAGCTATGGCAATAGGGATACCTAATTGTGGATCTCTTAGGGCAGCAGTAAAAGTGGCCAAACCCTCAGGGAAATTATGAATACCAATAGCTAAAGCGGTATAAATACCAGTTCGCATCAACTTATCGCTGTCTTGTAAGTTTTTTCCTGTTTTTAGATCTTCCACATTTCGAATTTCGTGTGGATTCTCAATATTGGGAATAAACTTATCGATGATGGCAATCAGAGCCATTCCTCCAAAGAAAGATAATACTGTCACCCAATTTCCTGCAACGATACCTATATCTGCAACTAATTCTTCACGAGCTTTAGGGAATATTTCAACAAAAGAAACATATATCATCACGCCAGCTGAAAAACCTAAGGATACAGTTAAAAATGCTGTATTGGTTCGTTTAGCAACTAAAGATATTATACTACCTATTCCGGTCGATAACCCAGCAAATAAAGTGAGAGAAAAGGCAAATAATATTGCGTTCCAGTCCATTTTAAGTTTTAATTTGCACAAAAATAATGAATAATAAAGCACGGATATCATTTTTCCCATTAATATCACTATTAATCCCAATGATAGTCACCTTTCTAAGGCTCTTGTAATTTTATTTTTTCAATAGCAAAGCTTTTCGAATGCTTTTTTAACTTTGTTGTTTTAAAACCAGCCTATGTCAGTAGATATTATTAAAGTAAGTAGCAAATCGGATTATAAGGCCTTTGCCAAATTACCTTTCGAGATTTATAAAGGAAATGCATATTGGGTTCCTCCTATTATCAAAGATGAAATCAAATCCCTCAATCCTCTAGAAAATCCAGCTATGGATTACTGTGACAGCCAGTTTTGGTTGGCAAAAAAAGAGGGTAAAGTGGTGGGTAGAATTGGTGCCATCATTAATAAAAAATACAATGAAAAGCTAAACGAGAAATTGGGAAGGTTTAGTCGTTTGGAGTTTTATGATGATGCTGAAGTTTTTCAGGCCTTAATGGATACTGCCGTAAATTGGTTGAAAGAAAGAGGTATGAACAAAGCCCATGGCCCTCTTGGTTTCTCTAATCTTGATACTCAAGGAATGTTGATTGAAGGATTTGATCATTTGGCTTCGGTGGCTTCAGTATACCATATGCCTTATTACCAAACTCACCTTGACAAATATGGTTTTAGAAAAGAAAACGATTGGGTAGAGTTTCGTTTAACTCTGGGTGAAAGAGCTAGACAAAAAGGGATTAGAGGAAGTCAATTGATTAAAAAACGTTATGGGTTTGAAGTGGTGAGGTTTGAAAAGACCGACGAGCTCAAGCCTTACGTAAAAGATATCTTTGCTATTTTAAATGATGCTTTTGATAAGCTTCCCTATGTGACTCCTTTCAATGAGAAGATGATCGATTTGTATGCTGAGAAGTACTTCAAGGTTATCAATCCGAAATATGTAGCAATGGTTAAAAAAGAGGAACGGATCGTTGGTTTTGTGGTAGCTGTTCCTTCTTTAAGTGAAGCCATGCAAAAAGCCAATGGAAAATTATTTCCTCTTGGATTTACACATGTGCTTAAAGCCATGAAAAACCCTAAGGTATTGGATTTTTTCCTCACTGGTGTGGTTCCAGAATATGATAATGCAGGCGTAGCGGTTATTCTGTTTTCTGAAATTCAAGATGAGATGCTAGGTGCTGGTATTGACCAAATGGAGACCACTGGAATATTCGAAACCAATCATAATGTAATTAGTAATTGGAAGAATTACGAGCATATTCAGCACAAACGTCGCCGTTGTTATATTAAAGAAATTTAACCTAACAACCTATACCCAATTTATAACTTCGCTTTTTTACCCTTATTCTTGTAATACTTTAAGCCTTCTTCGGTGGCAATGCTACTGATTAAATTGTCGAACATAAATTCATAGAGGGTATCAAAGGAGAATTTTTCTGGTGGAAAGAAATCTTCATTGTGAATATCCCACAGTCGGCTGATATAGAGCCGAGAAATCAATTCAATACTCAAATCGGATCGATACATACCTTGGCTGATTCCCTTGGTCAGGTTGATGCGAATTTTTTCGAAAATAAAGTCGGTTCTAGATTGAAAATGCTCCTCGTAAATATCTGGGAAATGCTTCCTAATATCCGAAGAATAGGATGGAGTAATATAATCATACTTGTCGGATAGTTGCTTACCCACAAACATCATGATATCTATGGCATTTACACCTTCAAAATCGTTCTCTTGAAAGATCTCAATAAAGGCATGACGCTCAAATTCTAATAATTTGGTAATTAATTCCTTATCGTCTTTAAAATGTTTTTTTAGTTCCTCAATTGATAATCCAGATTTATCAGATACATTTTTTAGCTTTAAACTCTTCACTCCGTCTTTTATCAGTATCGTTCTGACAATCTTTAAAATATCAATTAAATCACGTTTCATAAACTGTACTTTAGTTTTCAATGATGGTGGTTTTCAAGCCACAGATTCTACTCAGACCACCATATGATGGCTGAACAATTAAATTCTCAATCTATTTGTAACAATATAGCCTACAAAGATAATATTATAATCAAAAGTTCAAATAATATCTTGTATGACCAATAATTACGGGTGTTTTACCTATTTTTCCTCTTCAAAAAAAACATAGGTTATACAACTTTTTTTATCCAAAACAGAAACTGATTAGCAACAACATACTCGTTTTATTAATCTAACACCATTACAAAACATGAAATCATTCTAAATATTATCATCTTGGTAAAAAACTATAAAACTACATATTATGATTACGAAAAAAGTATCATACTCTACAATAATGAAGAAAAGAGAGGCCTACCGAAAATACACTTCTCAGCAGACCTCTATGATATAAAGGTAAAAAAAACTATTTCAGCAATAGCATCTTCTTTTCTAGCTTATGATTTCCAGAAACCAAAGAGAAATAATAAACTCCTGAACTCAAATTATAATCGTAAGCGTTGAAATGATAGGTGTATTTACCTCTATTCATTTGCTCATGATTTACTAGAACAGAGACTGCTCTTCCATACATATCATAAACAGCAAGGGTAACCTCCTCAGAACTTCTTAATTTAAAAGAAATATAAGTGCTTTCATCAAAGGGATTTGGACTGTTTTGCTGCAAACTGAAAGGAATGGTTTCCAACTCTTCTTCCCCAATAATATGTTCGTTGACCAATGCAGTCATTATCTTTGGCGAACTTCCTTCTAGGCGAGTCCAGATGGGGCGAACCATATTATTATGGGCAGAGATATTATTATAATCGCCAAAGAAAGTACTAGAGTAAGGAAGAAATGGAGTCTCACTAATCTTAAAATTCAAGAAACTCTCTCCTCCATCGGTACTAACAGCCATATAAACATCTGTGTTTGAATCTTCATAAGCTCGTCTGTCATAGAAAACAAACCAAATATATCCCGTTACCTGATCTACAGTCATCCAAGTAAAGAATTGTTGTTTCCCTGGTGGATCATCATTAACTCTTTTGCGTTCTCCCCATGTCTCACCACCATCAGTAGATTTGATGAACCAAACATCAGTATCATCGGCACCATTTCTTTGATCGCTCCAGTTGATATAAATATCACCATTATATTCTGTTTCAGAAAGGTTGCAGCAAGTGATGGGGAGTCCATTACATCGGCTAATTCCGGGGATATCAAAGGCCCAACCTGGCCCCGGAATATCAGAAACATAGATGTCCTCCTCCAACCAAGTTTCTCCTTGATCTAAGGACTTATCAAAAACCAATCCTGCTGGTCCTGCCCAACTCACATATATTTCTCCATTAGGTCCAACTGCAGGAACAGCACCTTCTGTAGTGTTTCCTTCATCAACACAATCCCCTGAGATTTGATTTATCTGTATGGCATCGGTCCAAGATTCTCCATTATCAGTTGATTTCGAGAACAATATATTCGAAAAATCTAAAGGATTACTGGTTCCATAATTATCAAACTGCGTCCATGTCACATAAATATTATTATTAGTATAGTCGACTACTGCCCAATGTTTATCCTGTGCTTTACTTCCATTTAATCCCATATAATTTCCATCGGTCCAGGTGAGTCCTCCATCAGTTGACTTCTGACATACAATTCTATCAATCCAGCTGCCATTACTAGGATTCGAAAGGTGGAAATAATAATAATCTCCATTGCCATCCACTATCAAACATGGGTCACCCCATACGCCATGACTAGAGTTTAAGGAACCACCACTCCAATTGGCTCCTCCATCATTAGAAACATAGTATTTATCGATTATAGCGCCTGCTACCAGATGATCTGGATTATTCGGATCTACAAATATAGAAGGCTCGCTAAGGCCATTTCCTTGTGCAATAATAACATTGGAATGTTGCGCATTAACTTGCCAAACTAGGCCTAATAATAAAAAAAGTATGAAAATTCGTTTCATGGTGTGTATGTTAAAATTTGAGGTAAAGATAAGAATACTATGGTAAACGAACTTAGTGGATTTAAAGTAGGGTAAAACACTTAAGTTAGGTTCGGGTATTTTCTTAATCTTATTACTCTTTTGGGGTGGGGTAAATATTATAGAAGGAAATCCTCCTAAATCTGGTTCTGTTTCTATGTTGCAAAGTACTGATATTGGAATATATAATGCAGGAATACAGGAGGATAATTAAAGATAATTACCAGCCCCAACTAGCTACATCTATCCTTACTTCATTAGAAAAACCAAAGTTTAGCACTCGGTTTTCGATATCATTTCCAGAGCTATCTTTTTCTACTTTTCCCCAACCTCCTTTGGTTATTTTATAACTCATACTTTCCCCTTGGTAAGGAACGGTGATATAATATTTACCATCTTCTTGGGGCTCGAAAACTTGATTTTTATCTTCCGGGTCCCAACCATTTTTATCGGAGGCTAAATATATTTTCTCACCCTCCTCTGTGTTATCTGGAACTGAGTTTAGAATAATTTTCACCACCCTATTTCCACTTAAAATGGGCAGGTCTTTCCAGTTTTTTATTTCTGGTTTAATGATTAAAGTATCGAAATCACTATAGTTAAAGCCATAGGTTGGAAGCTCTGCACCATATTCATCCAAGGCAATGCTTTCCCACGAACCACGTGTGATTTTAAACTCAAAGTCACCTCTTTTTCTGGCTATATTCACATAGTATTTTCCATCCTCATCTTGCTTAAACATATAGCGAAGTCTTCCTGGGTTCCAATTATTAAAAGCTCCTGCAATATAAATATTGGCGCCTACTGGTGTTGATTCTGGAATCTTATCCAATACTAAAGTAATCGTATTACTTCCAATATCTTCTTGATCTTTCCACCTTTGAACATCAATATAAATGGTATCGGCAAACTCTAAATTGATTTGACGATTGTCAATATCATAGCCATTTCGATCTACTTCTACAGTATACCATCCATCCCGAGTAATCTTATAATCCAAATACATTTTCATTCTTGGGAAGGAATAATAAAGCTGTCCTTTTCTGTTTTTTTGAAACTGACAGCTCCTATCTCCTGCCGTCCAAGAATTAAGTTTGCTGGCTAAATAGATGGGCTCATTTTTAGGTGTAAGCTTTGGAAGATTTTTAATTATTATGGTCACCCTATCTGGAGAACTTAATGGTAAATCCACCCAAGAATCTACAGTGACAACTAAAGTGTCTGATTCGCCAAATTTCAAGAGACGATTAGGGATTTCTTGGCCATATTCATCAGCTTCAGAGTTGGACAAATCACCACGAGTAATTTTATACTCCATGCTATTGACACCCTCAGGTCTTTCTATCTCCACATATAATTGACCATTTGCAGTTCTTCTAGCTATGGAAGCCTCATTAGGATTCCAAGAATTAAGGTCACTGGCAATGGCTATAATATCGTTTTTTGGAGTATTGGATGGTAACATATCTATTAAAAGCACACAGCGAGGACAGTTTATTGGATTAAGGTCACCCCAGCTTTCAATACTGTGATATACTGTGTCTCCATCATTTACTACTATCGTCCTATCTACTATCTCTTCGCCACAAATTCCTTTTTCTACAGTGGCCCAGTTTCCTCTTGTGAACTTGTATTCCACCTCTCCAAAACCAGCTGGCAAAGAAAAGTAATAATTAGAATCTTGGTCGAGTCTTAGTTCGTAGCGCTCCTCTCCTGGACTCCACATATTAAAATTTCCGGCCAAATAAATCGGATCGCCCAAGGGTGTATTTCCTGGGACATCATCCACCACCAAAACCACTCTATTGCAAGATGCAAAAAGTAAAAGGGCTAAAATTCCCCAAATCATCTTTATGTAAAATGGCTTTATCATTTATCTATCCAGTTTAAAAAGTCATTTACTTTGGCTCTACTGATAAGTACTTGATCTTCGGTTTTCGGTTCCAGTTCAATGAGGAGTCTGCTATTGAAATATTTGCTTATCTTTTTGATGGCCCACAATTGAACATAATAAGATCTGTTGATGCGGTAAAAAGAGTCGGGATTGAGTAGGCTGCTTAAGTGATCTAAAGAGTGATTGATAAAATATCGGTGTCCTTCTTTGTTTACCAATAATACTTCATTGTCTTCGGCTACAAAATAGGCCACGTCTTCAATGTCGATATACTTTATCTGTTCGCCCATTCGGGTCAGAAATCTAGATTTATATTTATTCTGGTTTAAAGTCAAAAGCTGCTGAATCTGCTCCATCTGAAACACAGAATTCTCTGGCTTCTGCTGAGTATGTAAGGAATCATATTTCTCTAATGCAGCATTTAAATCTTCTTGTTTTACGGGTTTTAGTAAATAATCGATGCTATTGACTTTAAAAGCTCTAATGGCATATTCATCGTAGGCGGTTGTGAAAACTATAGGAGCTTTTACCTCAATATGATTAAAGATTTCGAAGCTCAAACCATCGGAAAGCTGAATGTCGAAAAACATGAGATCAATGCCTGGTGTAGTATTAATATAATCCACCGCATCCTCCACACTATCTATGCAGCTGAGCACTTCAATATCTCTGTTGCTTTCAGTCAATAAACGCTGAAGCTCATATTGTGCATGAGGTTCGTCTTCAATAATTAATACTTTCATTATTTTACTGTGTTTAATAATGGGATTTTCACCATAAATGTGATTCCGTCATTTTCTATTTCTATCTTTTTATCAGTTAAAAAAGCATATCTGCTATCAATATTTTTTAAGCCCATTTCATGACTGTCTTCTTTATAAGTTTTGGGCTGCATATTATTCTTCACCCATAAATATCCTCCAGCTGTAAATATATCAATTTGTAGCGGTTTACTCTTCGATACTATATTATGTTTAATTGCATTCTCAATCAATAATTGCAAAGTTAATGGTGCAATAAGATATTTTTCAGCCAACTTCATAGCCTCCAAATTAACATTTAGATTCTTTTCAAATCGCAATTGCATCAGCATGATATAGGACGCTGCAAAGTTGATTTCTGTTTCCAGTGGTACTACTTCTTTATCTCTTTGATCGAGAATATAGCGATATACGTCGGAGAGTTTCCTAATGAAAAGGCTGGCATTCTCTTGATTCTTGTATACCAAAGAGGAAAGCGTATTGAGGCTATTGAACAAAAAGTGAGGGTTGAGTTGCGACCTCAATAACTCGAATCGGTATTCTGCATTTTTCTTTTTGAAACGTTCCAGTTCTGCCAGACTAAATCTCCATTTATTAAGCAGGAATATGCTCATCTCACCAACTGTAAATCCAAGAATGATGATCAGAATGACAATAGATTGGGTAGTTTCATCTTGCAAGGAAACGAAGCTATTATCTTGTTGAACCCATCTGAATCCCCATTTTATTCCCATCACCAAACCAATAGCAATCATGAAATCTAATAAAGATTGGTAACTCAGCCTTTTGATCAAGTCTTTATCCCAGGTAAACCGTCTGCTCAAAAAGCGATTGACAATGAATAAGGTTTCAAAAACTAAATAACTCAGGAAAATAGCTGCCACATACTCTTCGAATGGGCGCAATAGACGATAATTGGAGTAAAGCAAACTAAATACGATATCCATATTAAAGTTAAACGCAATACCCAATACAAGGCCGTAGCCATACCTCAATGTCTTATTTAGCTTAATTCCTTCTTTCATTATTATTTGGAGATGGGTTCTTCATCTCTATTATTTTTCAAAGGTATGAATTCTGTTTAGGCTTTCCATATTTCAAAGAACCGCTAAAAAGTTGTAAGAAGCACTATCTGATAGATAATGCTTCATTTGCAGTATTATTAATGGTTTGTGAATAAACGACTTTTCTATCTTTGATAATTTCAAAGGTATATTCTCCTTCAGGGAATTTTGATATATCATATTTAGCATCTACCAAAGCCCAAGACTTATAGCTCTTTCTGTATAAGGTTTTATAATTCTCTTTTACTCTGATAATGACTTTATCACCTATCTCTTTGGCCACTTCTACATTGACCATATCTGGTGAGCTCATATAAATGGAAGCTCGAAGGTCCTCTGTTTTATAGCAGCAAGAATCTGGTCTTTGTGCTTTTGAGAATTGTGCGAAGGAAAAGGTGGCGATGAATACCATTGCTAAAGTTAGGGTGAAAGTTTTCATGATGTTTGTTTTATATTGTTTATGGCTCAAAAGTATATGCAGAAGCTCCTTTTAGCAAACAGAAAACTGTGAAGTTTAGAATTTATGGGGTGAAGTGTATGGATTAGTATTTTAAACCTCAGCTCGATTATAATTCAAATCTAATGTATCATTGACTTTCTGTGGCAATGGTTTAATAATCGAGGTTATTATAAAGTCGAAAAATGCTATTTTTGTGCAAGTCTATCCTATAGAGAAGGTATTCGAAGAAAGAAGCATCTATGTTTATGATTATTATTTAGATGTTACTAATTAAAGTGCTTTCTCGAATAATAGGTATCGTATAAGTCAAGAAAAGAATTTCTTTTGGCAAAAGCATTCTGAGCTTTTTAAGATTATTTCTGAAACTGTACAATGAATATTTAACAAAAGGTCTAAGAATTATTTATTAACAAAAAGGCTTCATTACTTAGTGTTGAATTGCAATATGAAATTACTAGAAACCATACAAATACATAATGGCCAAGCAAAACGCCTAAGCTATCATAATGAGCGAATGAATAGATCACGCCATCAAATGATGTGTGCTATGGGAGATATTTATTTAGAGGAGGTTTTGAAAATTCCTGAGGAGTTACGAAAGGGAAAAGTAAAGTGTAGGGTTTTGTATGATGAGCAAGTGAGTAAAATTGAGTTTGAGCATTATCAAGAAAGAAGGATTGACTCTTTCCATCTTGTAGATACTCAGATAATTTATGATCACAAATTCGAAGACCGTCAACAATTTAATAAACTCAAATCAGGCTTTTTATCCTCCTCCGAAATTATCATGGTTAAAAATGGTTTTATTACAGATACTACCTATAGTAATTTGATTTTTAGGGATAAAAATGAGAACTGGCTTACCCCAAGTACTCCGCTATTATTAGGTACGCAAAGAGAGTTTCTTTTAGATGAAGGCATCGTAGAGGAATCTGAAATAAAAGTAAGTGATTTAGATCAATTCACCCATTTTATGATGATTAATGCTATGCTCGATTTTGATGAAGAAAGAGCTATAGATATAAAATCAATTATAGATGCATAATCATTCTTAAAAGCCATTATCTTTACACTTTATTAAATATCACACCTATGAAATCGTTTACTTATCCTCTGTTGCTTTCGGCTCTTTTGTTTGGTCTGATATTTACAGCTTGTAAAAAAGATGAAAGAGAAGTAGCGGTCGAACCTGAACAAAAAACAACACACGTTTTTGTGACCAGCAGCCCAGAATCAAATGTGTATATTACAGCCATTGAAGTTCGTATTGATCATGAGGAATGGTCAGAATCTCTCATGGGTGTAGGTCAAGCCATATTTCCAAGTGAAACACAAGATTATTACATTAATATTCCAAAAAACAAGGCCTGTGAATTCAGATTGGGCGTTTTTTCAGATAGCCTTTATGTGTCTATGTTACATCTTCAAGAATATTGGGATGATTTTTATTATCCATATATTTTAGGTAATAAAGACATTGACTCTATCACTTTAAAAGTTAAACAGAATCAATATACAGGTTTTGTTAGTGTGAGTGCCAATTAATAAAGTCTAAACCAAAACGAAATTCAAAAACAACTTCACTTTGCACGAATATGTATTCAATTAAACCAGAAAGAAGTTAGACTCTCTTTCTCAACTAAAGGTTTTTTATCTTTACTTATAAATGATAAAGCTATGAAAAAGATATTTTTAATACTAATGCTTCCTGCCTTTTTACTCTTGAGCTCTATGTCGGGTTGTGAGAAAGATGAAGGAGACGAACCCGTTGTAACAAATAGCATACTACATGTGGAATTCGCAAATGATGAAAATTCTGAAGTTTCGATAACCATTGTTGAGATGCGCCCTCATGGAAATGCTGGTGAGGCTGATGCTGGACCCATAGGAGATTGGACAGGCAATATATTACCCACAGGAACTGTATTGGCTCCAGGGCAATCGGTAAATATGGATTTAAGTATTCCAAACTTATATTGGAATGAATATCGCTTGGGTATTCTGTTGGACGATGGCACTACTATCATGCTTCATGAACAAGAAGGTTGGAATAATGAAACGGGACCACCAATCACTCACTGGGGAAGTGATAGTAGAAGAGTTAATGTGACTGTTCAATATCATGAAGAAAGTGGCAATTACTATATTCGAGGCTGGGGCGATTGGGCTGTTTAATCCTTGTGACAATACTGTGCAAAAATGATATTCTAAAATCAATAATTAGTATTCATGGAGGAATCCTAAAGGAGAATTTTGTTTACCTAGTAGAGATGCTATAATAGCTAATTATCATTTAATGTTATGGCCAAAACTATAGAGAATACAATGAAGATTATCAATAATAGCACGATTTTGTGTTTTTGACCTACCTTCCTAGATTCTAGAAGAAAGCTTATTCTAGAAGGGATAGTTTTACTGAAAGAAGATTTCGTTTTACTCTCAGCCTTACCCACGGTACTAAGAATTCGTTTCTTTTTTGAGGAAGTAGCTCGTAAAAGAGATCTATTTCTCTTAAAACTAGAAACCATATGTTGCATTGCTCCTCCAGCCATTGACTTGGTTTTGATGTATAGCACAAATATAGTAAAAATGAAGGAGACATGAACGTTGAAGCTCGATTAGGATAATAGCTGAATAGAGTTGGAAATGGTCGTTGAGCAAAGTTGAAGCCTCTTTGATAAGATCTAATGTCACTTTAATTCCACTCAGTGACCTTTGTTTATTTGCTTCTTAGGAGTTGGTATTATCTAAAACACTTCTATAAATCTCCTCAAACAAACTTACCCCGGTCTCAATCAAGTCATCGGGAAAGTCGAAATTATGATGATGAAGCTCAGCATGGTTTTCGCCAGATCCTAATCCAAAAAATCCTCCTCTAATTTTTTGATTATAGTAGCCAAAATCTTCTGACCAGCGCATGGATTCAGGAATATGGGAAATACTTAAATTCTTGTGGATAGCAGCTTGCTCAATAATATTGATGGCTTCTTCATCATTAACAGTAGCTGGGAATTCTTCTAAATATTCGATCTCAAAATCCAAAGCATGATTCTTGCAAATATTCTGGATGATGTGCTCTGCTTTTTCAATTAAAAGGGCCATGTCTTTATTCTCAAAGGCACGCAAGGTAAAGCCCATTTCGGCAAAACCAGGGGAGGTCCCAAATGCTATTTCTCCCAATCTGGAATAGATAAAGGTGATAAGGCTTAAATTCTGAAAAAGTTGTTTTTGTTGGATGAGTTTGTGAAGTTGATGAGTAATATCAGCCATGGCCAAAGCGGGATTGATTCCTTTTTCTGGCTCAGCGGCATGACAAGTTTTGCCTTTTAGTTTTAGCTTCATTCCTTTGCTGGCTGCTGCAAAGCTTCCTGGTTTTAGCAAAACTTGGTGCAAAGCATAACCTGGAATATTGTGCAATCCAAAAATATAGTCGGCATTTAAAGCTAGGAATTCTTTACTTTCCATGACTTCTTTTGCTCCCATTCCTGTTTCTTCTGCTGCCTGAAAGAGAAGTGCTACTTTTCCGTGGCTCGGTCTATTTTCTGCTATCCTCCTTGCAAATCCTATCAATATGGTACTATGTCCATCATGCCCACAAAGATGTGCTACGCCTTTATTTTCTGATTGATAAGACAGTTCGTTTCGCTCTTGTATGGGAAGTGCATCCATATCGGCTCTAAAAATAATACTTGAACCAGGTTTTCCAGAATCGAAAACATAGACTTTTGAAAATTCTCCAATGTGAATTATCTGATCAGGATTCAGTGGAACCATGATGCTTTCTATAAATCTACTGGTTTCATATTCTTGATGAGAAAGCTCAGGATATTGATGAAGGTGTTGTCTAATGTCTGTTAAATTCAAAGGGTGTGGTTTTATAAATCTATAAATCAGATGGTTTGGTGTAAAACAAAAGTTTGCCTGGCTTGGAATTGATTTCATTCCATCTGTCGATTTTAAATTCAATACCAACCACTGCAGAGGTAGGCATCCAATCTATTTCATCTTTGCATAAATAAGTGGCGATACTGCTTAATCCAGGATTATGACCTAAAATCATGATTTCGTTCACATCATCATTTACACAATATATCACATCGAGAATGGAATTTGTGGAAGCCAAGTACAAACCTTTTTCTTCTGTCACCAAAGAACTATGTATATCTAAATGTTTACATACAAGTGCTGCAGTTTCAACTGTTCGTTGTGACATGCTTACCAAAACACGTTCTGGTTTCACCGATTTGGATTTCAAAAACTGAGCAACTTTAGCCGTTTTCTTCCTGCCTTTATCTACCAGTTCTCTTTCAAAGTCGGACTTTCCATATCCATCTTCAGCCTTACCATGACGCATGAAATATATCTTCTTCATTAGCTAGTTTCTTATAAAAGACTAATATACTTATTTTTTTATGAATTTGGTGGTTGACTTTCTGCCATTTTCATCAACGACTACAAACAAGTAAAAACCTTGATTTAGCTTGCTAATATCCACCATCCCCGAAAGTAAAGCCTGATTGGAGGAGTCTGTAAAAGATAGTTTTTGCCTTCCAAAGATATCGTAAATGAGGATTTTTAGCTTTTGAGCCTGTTCTAAACCTATGGTATATTGAAGACTTTGAGCATTCATATACCTGAGCTGGATGGAGTTGATGTTAGAAACTTGTTCTGGAGTTCCAAGCACAGCATCCACTTCTATTTGCACTAGAATAGGTAGGTGATCCGACATTCCATAAAGTGCATTAATCACATTAATTGGTGCAGAAGTATTGGTAGGAGAATCTGTTATACTACCATTAAAATGCTCCCCATCGTTTCCTAGGGGGTGATAAGTATCGGTCAAGAGTTTCATTTTATTGGTCCCTTCCAATAGTGAGGCTGTAGACATTATAAAATCAAAACGATCGTCTAATCCTCCAGAGCTAAAGCAATTGGAATTATTACCATGAGTGCTTTGAGTGTGTACGTGTCGGTATGAATAATTATTATTCCAATTACCTTCTTGATTAATGGGATCGTAGAAATACCGGATTCCATTATAGGTATAGGTTAAATTGGTATAGGCTTGTTCTTCACTAGTATAAAGATTTAAATCGCCCATAAACAACATATTCTCTGGTAAATCGTGAGTTCGGATATAAGTCATGGCTGAGGCCACCATACCTGCTCTTTTACTGGCATCGCTGTCTGAATTCCCAGCTTTTAAATGAGCTACAAAGCAAGTTATAAAAGCAGTATCGTGGGTAATGCCTAAATCTGCTGCTTTATAATAAAGTGTAAAAACATCTATATCTCTAATGGCAGAATAAACCACATCTTGAGAATATAGAGCCAATTTATTCTTATTGAAATATAACATGTTTACGATATAGCTATCTGCCGCATTAAAGGAAACCGCTTTTCTATAATAATCCACACCATCGGTATTTAATACCTGATCGAGTATCATTTGATGATAAGTAGTATTATCTGATAGCTCATTCACAGTAAAAATATCTGGTTTCACATAGTCAATGATGGTTCTTAAGTGGCCATTTTTGCTATTCACATTATTGTTACTTGTAGTGCAATCGCCATAGTAGTTTCCGTAATTGAGCAAATTGTACTGCATTATCTGAATGGTATCTTGTGCCGAGAGACTCCAAAAAATAAATAGGAAACCTAGGGTATATATTATTCTCATATTGTGTGTTTAATGGGTAGAAGGTGCTGTCATACTAAATTAGACTGCGAAGCTACGAAATTCTAAAAACTTTATAACTTTGAAAATAAAAACCATGCGATTATTAGCCCTCTTCCTCTTTATCCTATTTCAAGTGCCTTTAATGGCTCAAAGTACCGATTGGCAAACCAAATTTGAAATATCAGACTATTTAGAAACTGTTACTTACGAGGAGTGTATGGCTTTCTCAAAGGCTTTAGCCGAAGAAAGTCCTATGATAAACTATCAGGAAATGGGCTATAGTCCTCAGAACAGAGCTATTCCATTGTTGATTATTGATAAGGAAGGCCTTAGTACTGCTAGGGATATTAAGAGTAGTGGCAGGTTGATTCTTTTTATTCAAGCTGGAATTCATGCAGGAGAACCCGATGGAACCGATGCTACTTTCCTATTGCTTCGCGATATGGTGATTCACCAAAAGAATTTAGACCTTCTAAACAAGGTGAGTATCCTCTTTATACCATCATTTAATGTGGATGGATTGGCGAGAATGAGTCCTTATAATCGAATCAATCAAAATGGGCCAAAGGAAATGGGTTGGAGAGCCAATAGCCTAAATCTGAATCTAAATCGCGATTATATGAAAGCCGATAGCCCAGAAATGAAGGCATGGCTAAAGATATTTAATGAATACTTGCCTGATTTATTTATTGATTGTCATACCACCGATGGTGCCGATTATCAATATGTAGCCACTTATGCTATGGAGACTTTTGGTAATATGGATGAAGGATTAACGGAATTTACTGAGGAGGTTTATAATCCATATTTGGTTGAATCTATGAAACAAAAAGGCGCCCCCATTTTCCCTTATGTCACCTTTATGAATTGGCACGACCCGAGAAGTGGATTGGTAAGAAGTGTTGGAACACCTATGATTTCTCAGGGCTATACTGCTTTGCAAAACCGAATTGGCTTACTCATAGAAACTCATATGCTTAAGCCCTATAAACCTAGAGTTTATGCCACCAAAGAGATGATTATTTCCACTTTGGAAACCATGAATAAGCACCATAAGAAGCTAAAGTCTTTAAATAAAAATGCCGATGCCATGATGAGTTCTTACAAAAAAGGAATTCAGAAATTGACCATTAAATACGACGTGGATTATAATGATACTAGTTATGTAGATTTCTTGGGGATGGAATATGAGGTGGTGAAGAGTGATTTAACGGGCGGAGATTGGTTTCAGTATTCCCAAGAGCCAATATCTTTTGATTTAATACTATTCGAGAAGCCAAAGCCCATAGAGCAAGTGGAGCTACCCATAGCTTATATTATTCCGGTGGAATATGAAGAAGTGCAAAACATCATTAAAAACCATGGTATAGAGTATAAGATCAGCAAAGAAGCTATGGATGTGGAAATAGAAACCTATAAGTTTAGCAATCAGAAATGGGGGAACTCTTCTTTTGAAAGCCGCCAAAATCTTCGCTCCTTCGATATGGTAGATGTAAAGGCCACTCAGAAGTTTGAAGCTGGAGCTATGGTTATTCCTGTGAGGCAAAGGGCACTCAAAGTTATCGTTTATCTACTCGAACCTAAAGCTGATAATTCTTTGGTTTCTTGGGGATTCTTCAATTCCTCTATGGAGCGAAAAGAATATGCCGAAACCTATGTGATGGAAAAAATGGCTAGAGAGATGATTGCTGAAAACCCTTCGCTAATGGATGAGTTTAATACATGGAAAGAAGAAAATCCAGAGCTGGCCAAAAACCATTGGATGCAATGCATGTGGTTTTATGCCAAAACACCATATATGGATCCCAAGAAAGATGTATATCCTGTTGGGAAAATAGTGGATCAGCAGGAGTTGTTTAAATTGGGTTGGCATTAGGGATTACATATCACCTCTACCACTATATTTTTTCACTATTATATGTTCAGGTAAAACATTAAAACTTCTTGAACAATTTGAGTAGAAAAAACAAATGTTGTGAGAAACGATATCGTTTTGTTCAAAATATTTAGGAAAGTTACTGAGAGAATTATTTGATGCTTATTTTCTTGTTTTCGTCAATGGGACACCCGAAAGCAATTCTGACTAACGTCAAAAATTAGTATTGATAATTAGCCTGTTACAAATTCAAAGTTTTCCTTTGAAAGCTCAAATTTAGTGATTTGTTTTTGAATACGGTTTACTATACCAAGTTTTCTTTTTTGATCGAGAAAGAGATATTCCCTCGATGGCTTATAGGGTACTTTTTTTGTAATCATTGTCCAAATGATTACTCCCAATTTACGTGCTGTTGCACTTACTGCAGCTTGCCTCCCTTTTCTATAGGCTATCCTCCTGAAAAAATCTGACAAATCAGTATCTTTTAAATTTCCTATGGCATTGGCTGCTTGTCTTAATGCTATTTTTAATCTATTACTCCCTTTGGGGATTCTTGAAGAAAGGACTTTCCCTCCTGATATTTTATTATTGGGAGCAAGCCTAAGCCAGGAAACAAATTCTTTTGATGTCTTAAATTTACTGAAACCATCTGGGCCTATTTCACTCATCAAACTCAATATTGTTGCATGACTAACTCCTTCAATCGCTAACAAATCTACTCCATTAAAATATTGATAAGCTACCTGATTAAAGTTTTTAATATCAACAGCATTTTTATTCAGACGCTTATATGGTTTATCATTTGTTTTTAGCTTGAGTTTCTTCGGAGTTTTTTTAAGTGCAGTATTTACAAATTTTTGAATCTTTCGGTCACATGCTTTTATTTGTTTTTGAAAAAACTGATAAGATTCAAATTCTTGCATTAATCCAAATAAGAAGTCTTCTCGATTATTGCCATGTAGTGCTTTTGAAATCTCTTCTTTCGATTTTCTGCAATTATAATGTCTATGCTCCGCTAATGAAGCAGGATCTAGATTTCCTTTACAAATATCTTCTATTATTCTTAAGCCAGTAAGACCACAAACATCCTTAACTACCACATCAAGTCTGAAATTTAGAAATTTTAGATATTTCTGCATCTTACGAGAAGCTGCTGAAGATTGATGAATTAGATTTATTCTTTGTCGACAATAAGTCCTAAGTGTTTCTGTAGTCTCATCTGGTAGAAAACTGCTTGTTAATAAGCCTAAAGAATGTAATTTTTGAATCCATCTGGAATCTTTTACATCTGTCTTCTTGCCTTTTGCATGCTTGGTGAATTTGCCATTACATAAAATCACTTCATAAAAACGTAGTGTTCACTTGGACCGATTATAACAAAGACTATCAAAAACAAATATCATCCCCGAAAGGAGAAGACTTTTTACGCTTGTTTTGTCAACATATATTACCGCCAGGATTTACCAGAATAAGGCATTATGGCTTTTTATCAAGCGCTTCTAAACGAAAATCATTGGCCATTATTCGTAGTCATCTAGGGGTCTCCACTTCATCAGAAAGCACTATATTGACTTGGCAAGAAATTGCTTTTAAAAAAATGGGGATACAGCCCGGTATTTGTAAATGCTGTGGCGGTGAAATGCTCATTATTCAAACTTTTACCAATAAGTTTAGAAACAATCATCAAAGAGCTCCTCCGGAAAACACTAAACCTTTGAAAGTAAGTATAA
>NZ_JABKBZ010000081.1:0-22289 GCF_013166635.1 Lentimicrobium sp. S6
AAATATTTAGGAAAATTAATGTGTGAAAATGAAACAAATTAATGTGTAAATTTAGCCTAGAAATTATAGCTGTTCACACTGGCACAATAACGTCGGTATGACTGGCACAATAACGCCGGTATATCCAATAAACAGGAAAATGACTTTCAAATTTACCAAGGATAGTTTGTTTGTTTTTAATTCCACAGGTCAATATACCAAAGGAGCTTGGGAATTAAGTAAAGATAATCAAGTGATAAAAGTAACTGTTGACAATGAGCCACTTAATTTGTTTTTCATGAATTTAGAAATGAATGAGAATTTGCACTTGAGGTTTAAAGGATATGGAAATATCATCGATATTTATAATGGATGTCAAATAGACCAGTTGGATTTGGAATTAAGTAAGGAATAAAACTATATTGAGAATAACATTGGCAAAACTTAACCCTCAAAAACCCTATTAACAACCACAAAATTCAAAACAGAATAATCATCACTCTCAAAAACCAAATCACCAGAATAAATCACATAACCTTTGGTAGCTTTGGGACTTAGCTTTTGGAAATATGACACTCCTTTTACAAAGTTTTTATTGAATGTCATGGCCGATTTGATTTCGATGGGGATTAATTGTCTTCCTGCTTGATGAATTACATCAACTTCTGTATGATTGCTATCCCTGTAGAAATATAGGTTTGGATCTTCACCTTTATTTAGTTGATGTTTAAGTAATTCAATTATAACTAGATTTTCAAATATTTGACCAAATAATGGATCTCTAGAAATTTGACTTTCAGTGTTTATCCCCAACAAATATCTTAGTAAGCCAACATCAGTGCTGTATATTAATTAAAATACGAGTCAATATTATGTAATATTGATATTCAACTTCAAAAATACATAATTTATTTGAACTTGAAATATGTATAGTTTTATCTAAAACCAAATAGTTAGCATTCAATAAGAAATAGCATATTGAATTTCCCTGTTTGCCCCGACCCCAAGGGGAGACAGGGAAAAGTTTCTGCAAATTATTAGAGATTAGTGAGCCCAAATAAAACAATTCGTGAAAATTAGCCTAATCAGCTAAATTCGTGGACCTCTTATTTTTCAGCAATATCATAAACCATCAAAGAATGATCATGACGAACATAAAGCTTCTTGTCATAAATCACCAGATGGGCCCAATGCCATTTTTCTCCATAAGGAACATCGAAGGTAGAAACCAAACTATAATCGTTGCTCTTTGGGTCTACAATACCCACTGTTCCCGCTTCGCTATAACAATAGAGGAGGCCATCGGCGTAAATGATGTTTCCATTTTTAAACATCCTGCTTTTATATAACTCTTCACCAGTTTCCCAGTCGAGGCAGTGCCAGGATTTTTTATCTCCGGAGCCGTAAATTCTCCCGTCAACTAAAACTACTCCACCCATTCTATCATCGAGGGTAGTATTTCTCCACAGCTCAGTTACCGATTTACCATCCTCCGAAATTTGAAGCTGAACGCCTCCTTTTCCATAGCCACTTACGATATAAACTTTTCCATCTTGATAGGTAGGTGCATTGGCCTGAACAGAATATTTATTGGGATGTTCGAAGGTCCATAAAACCTCACCAGAATTCGCATCTAAACCTAATATCGATTCAGCTGTTTGAGTAATGAGTAAACGAGTGGCTCCACGATCGATTACTATAGGCGAACAATAGGCAGAAATCTCACTATTTCCCTTTGAACTCCAAATCAATTCACCCGTATCTTTATGAAGAGCTAGAATATTATCCTTTACTCCACCTGGAGTTACAAATAGCTTTTCTCCATCTATCAATAGGTTTTCTGTAACGCCCCACTTAATATTTATGCCATCATAATCATTGAATAAATCCGTATCCCAAACTATTTCACCATCCTCAGTATTCATACAGGCTAAATAACCATAGGAGCTCATGATATATAGTTTATCACCATGAATAAGAGGAGTAGAACGGGTTCCCTCGAAGTTATCCATCCACTCTTTCCCAATAGATGCTTGCCATATTTTTTCCCCTGAATGGTTTAAGGCTACCACAAATCCATTTCCATCCTCATCAGTTCCAGAAGTAAAAACTCTATCACTAGTCACCGCTGCCGAACCATGTCCCAAGCCTAAATCATCATAATGCCATAGCATTTCTGGACCCGTTTCTGGCCAAATCTTCATTAATCCCTTGTCTGGATATTTTCCATCTCTATTGGGACCACGCCATTGTGCTACTTCTTGAGCTATCAAACCACCTATCAAAAGGCTTAATGTAAATACAAAAATCACTCTCTTCATCTTCTCTCCTATTTGTTCGTTGTCAATTGTTTACAATAATAGTGATTTTTTTGAGAATTGAAAGGGAGGAAGTTAGAAGCAGGAAGTCCGAAGTTTGAAGCATGAGGTGGGAAGACCGGGGAAAGCTGAAATTTAGGGACTGAAACTGGCAGAAAGATATTGGAAGACGGATGATCGATGTGGGAGTATGAATATTAAATAATGTCACAAAACTCAGAGGTATAAATCCCAAAAGAGAAACCATATATTTATGATTTCTCTTTACGGGGAATAAACAAAAAAATAACTCAGAATACTATTCTAAAAGGCTCTTAGAAACCTTCTTGAATAGGAAATATTGTCAAATTAAAAAGCTTTAAATAAGGATAAACATAATGTTGTCCCTTGAGAGCGATCTATAGCGCCAAATTCATAAAGGCCTCTTAATTCGAGATTCAATTTTATTTTAGGAATGAAACATTGTACTTCTGGGCCTACACTAAAAATCTGATCCTTAACCGTTGGGTCCCAAACCACATCGTCTCCTTTGTCTTCAGTAAGCTGCCAATGGGCATAACCCGAAGCTCCAACGGTCCAGATAACTTTTTTCATAATCGTTTTACCAATTCCCCACTCAAAAGTAAAATCATTTCCCGCTGTGATATCATAATCTTTCTTTTTACTATGCATTTCATAGCGAGATAAAAGAGAGGCTGTCCATGTTCTATTGGCATCGAAATAATAAGTTCCACCGAATGTCAGCATTCCAGTCCAAAAGCCTTTGCCTGGAGCAGCGGGTTTAGTAGGGTCATATTCTGTAACTGGCACTACTGCACCTACACCAAAAGCGATATCAAACTTGGGTTTATTCCATGACAATACCATAGGGTCGAGGATAATATCACCCACACCAAACTGTGTAGCATCCACACCAAAGGCAGCAATACTGATATCAGTATTTACTAAAGGTACAATAACATTAACGGCGTAATTAGCACCCCAAAGCACATCTTCCCAAACATGTACAAAACGATGTGCATTAACAAATACATTTACATCGAAACCTATATCAGCTTTATCTCCATTTCCATCATAAGTTGCATTTGCAGTATAAAAAACATTATGCATAATGTAATAATTTCCTGGAGGAGGCAAGGTTGCCGCTTTAATCCCCATAATACCTGGCACATAATGACCTGTTTCTTGAGCATATACTTTTGTTGTAGCTGTACCGATGAACATTAAACAGATCAGTATCAATTGTAGTCTTCTTTTCATAATAATTCCCTTTTTTTGTTTTGATTTATAATTCGATTCATTTTAAATACCTAGAATGTCAGGTTATTATAGATACTTGTTAAGAGCTGAAGGATAACTAAAGCTAAACAAATCATCACAACAATAATAACAACAATACTTCCTAAGCTATTACTCCTACTAACTTCTGTATTCATTTTCATACATTTTTATGCTTTTGCATACTTCCTTTCCATTTTCCCATGACCAAACCTCGCAAATGAGAAAAATGATCGGTTACTGGACCTAATGGACATAAATAAGTACACCATGGTCTTTTGATAAACATAGAAGCAACTAATATGATTCCCAATATTGCAAACTGAAAATTGCTTCCAGTGAGTTTAAATAATGTTCCAAATATTTCATAACTCGTCACCCCTGGATTTCTCAATAGCAAAGCCATAATAATTGCAAATAGTGTGATGATTCTTAAGCTCCACTTGAATATATTCTTGAATTTCCCTACCGATCGATGTTTGGCACCTCCAACCAATCCCATACATTCTTGTGCCGCTCCAAACGGACAGAACCACTGACAATAAGGATTTTTATTATCCACAGTAAACACAAAGAATACTCCAAAAAGCAGCATATACCAATACAAATGTGAGTGTAGCGGAGGAAAGTAGCCCAGAAGCAATTGGTTGATCATAGAAAGTGTGAAGGGTTTATTATAGAAGAATCCGAGGACAAACAAGCCCACGAGCATAGTCCCCCAACGCGCTATCTTTTTGTATTTGAAGGTTTTTTTGTGAGCAAAATAGCCTATTGCAAACAGTAAGATGAGTACCATTTCAGCACCACCAAACTGTAGACTAGGGCTTTCTTTTTCTGGAACATCAAAACCCAAAACCTTGGCGGAAACAAACCTATCACCCATTTTTGAAGCTTCCAAAATGGCATTTGAAGAATAAGTAGCACTGGAAATACCATCTATATCAACTCCTATTGTATAGGTATCGGTGAATGATTTACCAATAATATCATCCAGAAAATCGGTATCTAAAACTTTTTCTAAATAGGATGGGGTTTCTTTGGAGCTTACCACAGCCAAATCAAATATTTTCCCATCTTGATCAACTGCTACGGCCATTTGTAATGGACCACCATAACCCATTGCCGATTCTACACTGAGATAGCCCAACACCATATCTTCAGCATTATATATTTTATAAGTTGAGGATTCAAGCTCTTCAAATTTGGCAATATCTGGCATCTTTTCTTTAATCGTAGATAAGATATCAGCATTCTCAACTAAGCCACCAGCTATCCATGCTGCTATAATGAATAGCATAGCAATAAGGGTCAGCCAAGCTTCTCTTTTCTTTTTTACTTTTTGGTGATTATACATGATAGGGTCATTGAATATCAAATATTCATGTTAAAAATGTCTCTAATAAGAGAGCATTGTGATTTAAAATAGAAGAGGAAAATCCGAATTCGAAGTATTACTATATCAAAACAAATAGCTTTGCTTTCCTAAATAAATAAGAACCCGGACTTTCCATAAAACATAAATTAACTTCCCTGTTTTTTTAAATACCTCTTATTTATAGATCGGTATAAGAGCACTGCCATTATTAATATGGGGATTCCCATAAAAACGATAGTAAGCCATGCTGCTTGAGGTTCAAACTCTTGAAAAGAAGCTATAAAAGTCTGACCCATAAACATAAATGCAATATTGCATAGAATCAGTAATATCCATTCATACCACACTAATTTCAATGATAGATTCTTAAGTGTTTGCCATATCATTACAGCTCCGCCACCCATTAAAAAACCAAGTATAATATACCAGAACCAAATCCAACTAACTAATCTCATGATGTTTCTCCTTTTAAATTTACGAACGTGATTTATCTAGACCATAAAGTGGGATATCCATTGGATCTATGTCCCATGGTGTTTTATCAAGATCTGGCTCTTTACCATATCCGAATATATCATCCATTTTTCTAATGGCACCATTTAGTGCTGGAGCAGAACCAATAGAAATACGTATCAGGTCGTGCAGCACCGCTTCATCGAATTTTGTGAAAGGACATACCGATTGACAACGGCTACAATCCGGCTCTCCTCCTAACATATAGGAGTAGCATTTCTTACTATCCATATACCAGCCTTTAATTCCTTCGGCTTGCATTTTTGCTTGACCTCCCCAGAATGGCTTATCTTCCATACTAATGGCACCAGAGGGACACATTTCTCCACATTTCTTGCAAGCTTCACAAAATTTGGTAATACCTGCATCAATAGGTTTTGTAACAGCTAGAGGAAGGTCTGTGATGGTCACCATTACTGTTCTGATATTAGTTCCAAATTGAGGGCTAACAAGTATTCCAGCTCTACCATACTCACCCATACCCGACATTACTCCAAATCCTACTAAACGACCTACAGATTCTGTGTCTCCACCGTAGGATTGATAACCTAATCCTCTGAGGAATACACTTATTCTATTGGCATATATATTGGCTCTTGAATAGCTCATGGTATTACTGGAAGCCCAGCTCATACGCTCCGTATACTGCTGCATCCATAAAGATTGAGGAATCACCGCACAAACAGCCCATAAGTCTTTATCTGGTAATACAAATTTATTCTTTGATGGGTCAGCATAACCTTTCTCCACATTTTCGAATTGGATTTTTCCCCAAAGTAATTTCTTGGTTTTTTCGTCAAGCTTCACAAACCCCATATCGGCAGCACCCATGATCCTTCCTGCAGATCTCATCATTCTGGAATTTTCCTCTGGCGTTCCTTTGTGTTTAGGAACCCCATATTGTTCGGGAGTATAAAACATCGTAGGATGTTCCCATTGTGGATTGGATTTTACATCAGCTCCGGTCCATGGTGCAGCCAAATCGGCTCCTGAACGTCCGCCCCATCCCCAACAGTTAGCATCAGCTAATGCCCTATCTTTTAGGGAAAGCCCTGGAACATTTTCCCGAACATTTTTTGTAGTAGATTCGATATTCCTTTTATAGATTTCAAAATAATCGTCGGGATTTTCCCATGAAGCAGGGTTGAATAATGTGTTCTCAGGTCCTTGGAACATCTCGAAATTGTCCCAATCAATTTTCACGGTGGGCTCATCTACTTCTTTTACCCAGAAAGGTAATTTGCGTTCCGCTAATGGGGATGCCATCATTTCATCGAGGTCTTTGAATCCATCCTCTCCTATTCCTGCAGCATGTAATCCTGCAGCACCAAGTCCAAGAGCTCCTGCTCCCAAACCTAACATTTTCATGAAATCTCTACGACCTACTGTTGAGTGATATTTCTTATTTGACTTTGCCATTTCTTAAAGTTTTAGTTCGACACCATAATCATTTCATTACTGAAATAATACAAATGCAAATTTAAGACCCTGGCGGATTGTTTATAAGATAACAATAACGGAATTTATGGTACTTTTCAACGATAACAGAAAACACCCCTTAAAAACGAATCATTTCTAACACAATAAAAAAAGATTTTAGCAAATAAAACACAAGGTTTAAATACTGCTTCACAACACTCTAGAACACTAAAACGTCAATAAAGAAACTATCACAGCATCTTAAAACGATTTTCTCCATCATTAACAAAATGGTACAAAGCAACAGGCTTATGGTGTTTTTCAACAGGCAACAACAAGCTTAATATTTAAAAAAACACATCAGTCACCAAAGAACAATATGCTTTGGAACCCATGTGTTTATCAACAAAAAGAAATTCTAAATCTATCTCTACACCTGATAGGCGATGATAGGTATCAACTTTACTGAGTCATCTTTAAAATTATGGGGAGTATATTGACCTTAATTTTCTACTTGCCCTAATGTTACGGATTAATGATTAACTCTATTGGAAAAAAATTTCATTCACTATTTAGTCAAATGAGGAATCTTGAACCTTATGGCAATCACAAATCTCTTGTTCTAATATCAGTTATTTGTTGTACTTTTAGGTCAAAAGTACCAAAACCTTGTCCAAACAAATTCCCTCCCTCCTCTATAAAAATGATGATTTTTTAACGCAAAGTAGAAAAACAATGACAATGGAGGCTTCAAATAGCATTCAGAATTTCGATATCATCCCTTGATATTAGTATTTCCTTGTCATTATTTTAAAACGTAAACGCCTTAGCGAAAAATCTATCATTTTTACATTCACCACCTTGCTGGCCTCCCTGTTTGGACTGGCCTTCCCGCTATCTCCGAATTAAGAAACTAGAAATTAGTGAGCAATAGAGTTTCAAATAAAAACTAATGGTATGAAAAAATACTCTTTATCCCCCCGCAGAAGTTTATAAAGACTTCCATGGGAAGTCTACTCCGCCTTATCAGAAAGTTGTTTAGCGGAGCAAATGGATTGAAGGAAACAAAAACAATATTGTTTGACGCTCGTTAGTGACAATCCACAGGATGTCACTATAAGTAGGAGTTTATTGTTTTTCCGAAAATCCATTTGTGGAGTAGACTTTCTGATACAGCGGCTGTTTTTGCATCACTTTTTCGAAAAAGTGATGAGAAAAAGTATTTATACATGTATTATAATGGTGTTTACTCCCCATAGCTTTTAATGTGTCCCACTTTACTCTACCTGTGTATCATACTCCACCATTGACCAAGCTGCAAAATATCCCAAAACTTCAGTTCCAAAATTTGATTCTGGATTATAAGGGTTAGACGAACCACCCATCATCCCACCCTCCGCATCATTCAACTCTGAGTAATAGTCATAGGTATCCTCATCGATAGTGTATAATTGTATTCTTAGTTCATCATCCATTTCGAAATTTAGGCGAAAAGGGGAATATTCAATTAAACCCGTATTTTCATAATAACTATCATCTACCAAATAATAGCTATTGGTTTCCAAATCCCCATTAATCCAGTATTTAAATAAATAGTAATTATTGGTTAGAGGATCATCCTCAAAGTTTATGGTGATGGTATAAGATTCATCTTGACCAGGCTTTAGGTTTTCATTTTCCTCAAAACTAACAGACCGTATTTCACTGGGTGGGAAAAGCTTGGAGCTGGCTTTATATTCAATCCCATTATTTAAAATGCTAATGGTATACTGATCATTAAAAGCGCCTATTAAATCACTACCTTGATATAAACCCTCAGATATATATTCTAGTATTTCACTATGTCCCACATTATCTGTAATAGTCACAGTTGCTGTAGACTCAAATCTAGCCTCTTCGGTTTCAAAGTAATCTGTGGTATAAGTGAGTCGTATCCAAGCTGGGGATTCATTATCTATCACACCTTCTGCAACTAAAACGGGATTAGATGAGTTCAGGTCTATGTCTATCACCTCTTCGCAGGAGCTCAAAAAAACCACCAGGAACAGGCCAAATATATTTCTTAATTGTATTGAATAATATTTCATCATTAGTCTTTTTTTAAAATTTAAAATTCCATGTAACTGAAGGCACTATACCAAATAAGCTGAGCTTAACAGCTTCGGTTTGGCCAGGATTTGTCTCACTTTCTTCAAAGGTGATAGAATAAGCATTATAGCGATTATAAGCATTATATAAGGAGAAATCCCAACTGGACTGAAACCTTTTCTTCTCTTTTCCTTTAAGGTGAAGATTTAAATCGAGGCGATGATAGTCGGGCATTCTATAGCTATTTCTTTCGGTATAATAGGACCAAATCTGATTGTCGTAATCATATTTTCCACTGGGGAAAGTAACGGCATTACCAGTATAATAAATCCAAGCAGCAGAAATAGATAATCGTTTATTGATTTCAAAATTAGCAACTATAGAAAGGTCATGGGTTTTATCTATTTTTGAAGGATACCAATTATTATTATTGATGCCATCAATCTTATTTTCGGTACGCGCTAAGGTATAACTAATCCAACCATTAAAGCGACCATATTTCTTCTTCAAATAAAATTCAGCACCATAGCTTCTCCCTTTACCTTGTAGAATATAAGCTTCAATATTTTCATTCAGCATAATATCTGTTCCATCTTCATAATCGGTTACATTATTTATGTCTTTATAATAGGTTTCAACGGAGAATTCATATTTATTATCAGCGAAATTCTTGAAATAACCCAAGGCATATTGCGAAACACTTTGTGGTTCAATATTAGAGGAGCTAGGCACCCAAGTATCTGTGGGCTGACCAGAAGTACTATTGGACAATAAGTGCAGATATTGAGCCATTCTATTATAGGATAATTTTATGGCACTGGATTCGTTTAGTTGATAATTTAATGAAAGCCTAGGTTCAATATCCCAATAGGTTTGCATGAGCTCTCCATCTCCAAAATATACCGAATCTACTTTTTCATTATTCTCATTATAAGTATTAGTCCACCCTTCACCCATTTGATTAAACATGGAAAAGCGAAGGCCATACTCTGCGGAAAGTTTTTCTGTTATTTTTTGATTATTTGAAATATAGGCCGCACTTTCATAGGCTTTGGTTTTATCCAAAACAATCTCAGTAATATCAGAATCGGTATAGAGCAATTCACCAGGATTAAAAGTATGATGCTTAATATTCAGTCCAAATTTCAAGGTATTCAAAGGATTAAGGTAATAAGTAAGGTCTTCTTTAAATCCGATATCTTCGATTCCAGAACTCATACTGGCATCACTACCCATACTGAAACCATAATCGTATTTGCTATATATGATACTGGTATTGGAAAATAGCTTACTGTTAAACAAGTGATTCCATCGGAGTGTTCCGGTAGTATTACCCCAATCCATTCCCATATCCTCAAAACCAAATTCATCTTTACCAAAATAACCCGATATAAAAACTCGGTTATTATCATTTATTTTATAATTCATTTTGGCATTCAAATCATAGAAATACATGTTCATGTCATCATCAAAGAAACCTGCGCTTTTAGCCACTAGGTCTGCATAACTTCTTCTTCCTGAAACAATGAAAGACATTTTATCTTTGATAATGGGACCTTCTAGGGTTAAACGAGAAGAAATCAATCCAATTCCTCCAGAAGCAGAAAACTTCTGATTATTCCCATCCTTCATGCTGATATCTAAAACTGAAGATGCTCGTCCACCATAATTAGCTGGAATACCTCCTTTATAGACCGTAATGTTTTTCAAGGCATCGGAATTAAAAACGGAGAAGAAACCCATTAAGTGAGAAGCACTATATACAGGAGCCTCATCCAATAAAATGAGATTTTGATCAATAGAACCTCCTCTAACACTAAAACCACTTCCTCCTTCGGATGTGGTACTAATACCTGGCAATAATTGTATGGTTTTGAGGATGTCCTTTTCACCCATAAAGACCGGGATTTTTTCAATTTGCTTCATATTAAGCTTCTCAACACTCATTTGTGTGGAGCTAATATTTTCATCTAGTCTTTCGGAGGTCACTTCCACCTCTTCCAATTCATTACTACTGGGTAATAGTTTAATATTTATGGTTTTATCCCCATTAAAATCCACATCTATGGTTTGCGCTTCAAAGCCCATATAGGAATAGGTAATGCTATGTTTTCCTTCTGGAATGGATAGAGAATAGAAGCCATATACATTAGAAGTTGTACCCATCGAGGAACTGGATTCCCAAACTGTTGCACCAATTAAATCTTCCCCATTTTCAGCATCCGTTATTCTTCCACTGATGGTAAATTGTTGTGCAAAAACCGAGGGTCCTGCTAGCATTATTAAAAGGAAAACTGCTAATAAGCTAGCAGGCTTCCGCTCAAAGTCTTTTTTGTTTTTATCTTCTCTCATTCTAATTATTGTTAATTCTGAACTTCCATATGTATATTATTGAGTTTTCAATAATCAATACAGGTCCATGGTCCAAGGTTTTTAGGTCTATCGTTTTACTTTGTGAATAGCAAATTCATGGCAGCCTTTCATACATATCCCACATGCTGTACATAAATCCTGATTGATAACTGCTTTCTCACTGCCATTTATCATCACTTTTAAACGGCCTTTAAACGGTAGTTTCTTCACTTCTTTATCATTAAGTGTTTTCATATCAATGGCCGAAAATGGACAAAGCTCTATACAGTCTCCACAGCCATCACAGGATACTTCATCAACGCTGACAATTCCATTCTTGATACTTAATTCTTCTTTTAGCTTTCCAGCTATCATTCTCTGTTTAAACTTATTCATGGTATATAATTATTATTTTTTACTAGTTTTTTATCATTGCTTTTTTCGTCATATTTACCAGCCACTTGAAATAACTAAGCAAGTGGATGAAAAAGAAAACAATCAGCAGTAATCCCAATTTATTATGAATCCCCAGCATCATTTTTGCAGCATCGGACTCTCCTAAGAAAAGCAATGGGATAAACGAAGTGAGGAGGGTAAATAAAAACACAATCACCAAAATCAAATTCCTGACCCAGTATTTATTTTTCAATTGACCAGAGAATAGCTTTTTAAACCATGTCAAATGTAAACTTAAGTGTATGCCCACCAATACAAAGGAGATAATTGCAGAAACCACATGGATTTTGAGCCAGGATTCTCCATCTAGTCCAAGAGACGTTTCAGGATAGGGTTTGCCTGTATGGTATATCAGCATGATAATGCCAGTAAACAATAACATTAGAAATGGCAACAGCATGGCTATATCTATATAATAATTGCGTTTAGCCTTTGAACTATTATTTTTTGTTTTCATCTTTTAATTATAATTGATTATTATTTTTCTTTTTGTTGGTTCCAATCTTTAACCCAAATCGTATAGCGATAAACATCACTGCTATAGAAATGATAATTACTCTTTCAGAAATATGATACTCAGATGTTTCTCCCACATAAACAGAAGTCCATTCAGCTGCTTGGTTTAACAGTAGTTTTATCACATAGCGCAGCAGAAAAAACAAAGCAAGCATCAAAGGAATCATCCCATATTTTAAAGAAGGATATTTGTTCAAAACAGGAAACCACTCTTTTAATTTACTATAAAGGCTGGTGAATTTGCTGGTGATTCTCTTATAAATCCACAGTAATACAGCCTCTCCTTTTCTTAATAATGTTGTATCACTCATCTCTTAATTATTTAATCTTATTAAATCGAAATACTAGCTCAACTAGTCCACCTGCTTTCCATTCAAATAACACTTTGTGAACATATCTGTAGCTCCTTTAAAAGCTTCACCCGCAAAACACATGGATAAAGATTGCTGATAAAAGCGATTCAATCTCTCCTCTGATTCATCAGACTCAATCATCACACTGGAATGGACAACATCTGCAAAGCCAGCCATAGTAAGCGAGTCAACATTCTCTTCACGATAATCAATTTGTTGCTCCACACGAAAATCATTATGGTCTAGGTCTAACATAGCGGTCACGAGAGTCATTTGTGACGTGAGGCATAAAGCAGTTCCTGCAGTCACATATTCTAAAGATGTTGGAGCCATGGGAATTTCATCGGTTCCATTGAACTCGTCGGAATATAGTTCCCAAGTTTCAGAATTAGAAGTATTGAAAGAAACGGTGATTTTTTTCAATGAAGGCCTGTCTGCATTTCCAGCTGTCTCAGAGATGGCTAGAATTTCGAATACCAAATTGGAGATATCATCCATGGACTGGTTCCCTATACCTTTAACCACTTGGTTGATATATTCTGATTGCTTTGGTCCGTCGGTGATGTGAATCACTTTGAGTCCATCTACAACAGCCTCATCGGTAAGAGTGGTTCCGGGACTTGCACGATAATTTTCCCAATTTTCTCCATTCACCACTAAAGAGGGTTTAATGATTGTTGGGTTTTTCATCCCTTCTCCTGCAGCCCATGCACTCAATGCCATTTCCTTTAAGTTCTTGATGGTTTCTTCAGACTCCTTACTTTCAATAATGATATTTGTATGTGTTTCGTCCAGAAAACCGACTGCTTCGGCAGACATCATATTTTCCCAGCGAAACTTATTCAAGACCTCAACTCTCACCTCGTCCAACTCAATATTAAGAATATCAGCAGCACGAAGGATTTGGGTATGAAGATTTGCAGCTACTCCTGAGGTCAAATAACTAAGTGGTGAAGGACCAAAACTATTTACACCCTCCTCAAAACCCTCATCTGCAACCAATTGCCAACCCTCATAATTCACTACACCATTGGGTTGTACCATGGCTTTTTTTAGCATCTTTGATTTTTCATTTTTCACCATTTCTGTAATCACAGTGATATTACTATTATTATCATGGCTATTGGTTTCAGCCACTACAGGTTTAAATGAACTGGGTTGTGGAGCTGTTTTATTCCTATCTAAGGTTTGGTATTCCTGATAGCTATCATAACTATCTCCTTTTAGCATCATGAAAGTCATCATATTTCTTTGTTCACTTGGCATCGAAAACCAAATAATGCCTACTATTACTGCTGCTGCAAGTACAATCCCTGTGATTATTTTATATCCTTTTTTCATCTTTATTATCTCCTTAATTATTTAATCAATATTCCGTTTTGGTAAACCCCAATCTCTGTAGTGGTAGCGCCTGTAATCGCTTCTCCGGCAAAACAGGTACCTAATGCTTGTTTGGCATAATCGCTCATTACTTTCTCACTGACCTTGCTATTAATCAGAATTCTTGTTACAGCCCCATCCACATGACCTGTAGCCGATGGTGTCATATAATCACCTACCTGATAGTTGAAATGATGTTCTACACGATAGTCATCGAATTCAATTCCTTGATGCTTGTAGAACTCTGACCATCCGGTTAGTTGACTCATCAGACATAAAGAAGTTCCTGCGGTAAAATAATCGTTTGAGCTAGGCGCCTTGTCTACTCCTTCATATCCTCGGCTGTCATCCGCATAAATATCCCATGAAGCATAATTTTCCTGAATAGCTTTGATATTTACTTTATGTAGATAGGGTCTTTGGACATCATTAGCAGATTCAGAAATGCTTATGACTTCGAATAAAAATGGATTGGTGAATTTTTCCATGCTCACCTCTTTTCCAAGCTCAAAACTCTGGGGTTCTGGTTGCTCTCCTTTAGCGCTAATCTTCATATTATTATCATAAGAATCAGAACCCTTAACTTTCCCTACACTGGCAGATTCTGTTTCCCATATTTGGGTATTAAACACAAATTTTGCATCTACAGGAGTAGGGTTGATAATACATTCTCCAACAGCCCAGGCCTGGACTGCCATTCTCTTCACTTCCGCAATTTTTTCAGGAGCCTCCTCACTTTCTATTAAAATATTGGCCACCACTTTATCAGTATACCCTTTCCATTTTGGGGTAAAAGGTTCATCAAACCTAAAAAACACTTGAGCTTCTACTTTTGCACTGACAACCTCTAAATCCATTATTTTTATGGCCTGCTCTACCTGAGTTAATAAACTAGATGAAATACCGCCTACCATATAACTCAATGGATTAGGAGCTGATTGCTCGTAAGTATGTCCGCCTTCGTCACAAAGGAGTTCCCATGGACTAAAGCCCTTTTCCCCAACAGTTTGTACCTTTACTTTTTTCAGCATCACTGTTTCTTCATTTAGAACTCTGGAGGAGGCTGTCAGCACACTTTCTATATAAGCTCCGTTTACAGCCTTGGCCTCGCTAGGCTGAAATCCTGCTGGCCTTGGGCTCAAATCCGATCTAGAAATAACAGCATATTCCTTTGAAGTTTTGTTGCTCGGTATTTCGATTTTGTTCGCATCCTGAGCAAATGTAGTTCCTCCAATCAGCATAAGGGCGAATAAAGCAGTCATAGCGCTTGCTTTTTTCTTGCTTGGCAGAATTGGCTTGTTGGCATCTTTCTTTTTGAATAATTTTTCGAACCAAAGCTGGATAATTGCAAAAGGAAGCATCACAAAAATTCCCAAAGCAATGCCCATCTCATTGCTGAACTTGCTGTCTTTCATTTTTTTGCCTTTTATTCTGCTTTGAAGCGCATCTAAGGAAATACCATGGATATTGCCAGCCATAATCACTTTTATATTGGCCAGTATGTCTTTTGACTTCTGCTCTCCATAATGCGGTACAAAGTTTTCATAGGTTTCTTTATCCGGATTTCCATCGGTATCGGCATAGTGTTGGGCAAACATTAATGCCAGTGATTCATCGTTTCCAATTTCACCCAACTCACCATTCAACATGGCAGTTAATTCAGCTTCGGAGGTTCCTGCATCAATGGCATTTTTTGAGTGTAAGTAGTTGCAATATCTGCAACCATTTACCTGGGTTACTGCCAGCATTATTTTTTCGCTGAATGCTTTACTCACATGTCCTGTTTTTCTTGACTTTCTTAGGTCAGAAAAGCTTGCAATTGCAATTTTCAAATGTTTGTAGAAAGTTGCTGTTGTAAATATTTTTGCTTTTAATTCTTTAGATTCCATCTTTCTTTTTTTTAAAATTCTCTATTATTTGGTTCCCACTACTGGTGCCTTCTTGAGCCATTTATCTTTAGTCATTTCAGTAATCATAAAATCGCTTAGCTGATTCAAATCAACCACTGTCCCAGAAAAGTTAGTATCATCCACACAGAATCGACCTTTTGCTTTTTCCTTAATTCTAGGCACGCGTATGCTTGTCCAGTCTAAAGGGCTTTGTTCCAGCAATTGAAGCTCTCTATCTTTTATATGAATAGTTGATTTAGATTCTGCTTTCAAAGTGACGCGTAGCAGTCTGCGAGCTAGTGGAAGTTTCTCCTTATCCATTATCACTCCAGCATCTGAAATATTCAACCAGCGTGATTGTTTATTGATATCCATTTGTTCAATGATAAAAGCTAAAGACTTGATATAATTATTTTCGTCTTCAGGGGAAAGTTCAGTAAAAAGAGGAGGGCCAATAGTTGAAAGAATCGCTTCGGAACCTTCCAAGACCTTTTGCAATTTGTTTTTGTCGAAATAATTTCCATCCACGACTTCAACAAACTTGATAAGTTCCCCTAATTTTTCTTTTCTTCGGACCAATACTTTTACCCTAAAGCCATTATTTATAGCTTTTTGCAAGAGGTTTCTACCTAATGGGCCAGTTGCTCCTAAAATACTTATCTGTTTCATCTTTATTCATTGAATGATTAGGATGCAAAGATGCGGTGAAAAGCAGGTTTGAGAAAGGTCAATAAGAGCGGAAGAATGGTTAATCTATAACCTAGGCCAAAGTATTACGGAATTCAACAGGCGTTAATCCGGTATGTTTCTTGAAATATTTGAGGAAATTTGTAGGCTCACCAAAGCCAATGGCAAATGCAATTTCTTTTACGGAAAGCGAGGTAGAAACCAACATTCGCTTGGCTTCTAGAATGACGTAAGCATCAATAAATGACTTTGCTGTACTTTTCACAACTTTCTTACACACTTCGTTTAAATGCTTATAAGAAATAGAAATATCTGAGGCATAAACCTTGGCATCTCTTGTGTTTGCGAAGTTTTTCTCAACGGAAAGTTTAAAAAGGTCAAAATAATCCAAGTATTTATTGTCAATTGAAATCGGAGATAATCGCTTATTCTGATCATTTAATTTGAGAAGGTATATACTCAGTATGGAACCCACAATATTGGGTAGAGAAGAAGAATCCGTTTTTAAGTCCTCATTAAGTACTGCCAATAAGCTTTGATTGCGATCGGGGTTATTGATTTTTTCTTGATTTAGAAAATAATTATACAAATGGTTAATCTGAGCGATGGTAGATTGGGCCATATACTTTTGCATAAAAGCTTCGGTAAAAACCACCAAATATCCTTTATACTTAGCATTTTCTTCAAAAGCATGGGTCTGTCCTTTTGAAATAACCATAACATCATTTTTCCGGAGTGTATGCACCTCAAAATCTACAATATGGTTAACTTCACCATCCGTAATGATTAAAATGGCATAAAAGTTCAATCGATGAGGCTTATAGGGATTATGATCACTAGGCTTTAAATCATCGTTTATTAAGTCTTCTAATTTGAAAAATTGGAATCCCTTTATTGGTAATATTTTATCTTTCCAAAAGCTTATTTCCGGGATTTTCTCCATATCCATTCATCCTTAATTTCTTTCTATCCCATATTTAGGTGTCCAACTCTTATCAGAGGCTGATTTGATATTTCTCTCTTATTCCTTCCCTGTATTTTAAAGGAGTCAAACCCGTTTCTCGCTTGAAAAACCTGCTAAAATAAGAAGTATCTTCAAAGTTTAGGGTATACCCCACTTCTGCAGTGGTCATCTCTGTATTAGCGAGCCTACGTTTGGCTTCAAAGATAATCTCTTGGCGAATAATCTGACCAGGAGAATAGCCTGTAATTTCTTTAACGGTATCTCTAAGGTGAGTCGTACTTATCCCTATTAAATCGGCATATTCTTGAACATTCCGAACGGTAAGATAATTCTCGGAAACCAATTGTCTGAATTTACGAACCATAATATTGGTAGAATCCAAAATATTGGTGGGTTGCTTCAATGCATAAATACGGAGCAAATGAACCAGTAAAACATGCACATATGCACGAAGAATAGAAAGACTACAATCCGACTTTCTTTCGAATTCTTCATTAATATTAGATAAAATCTCATTTACTTTGGCCTCATTTTCTTTATCTATAGCAACACAAGGAGTCTGACTGAGACTATTAAATATTAGCAAATCATCTTCATAATTAAAATGTGCTCCTGGTGGAATAAGAAATTCCCTTGGAAATAGTAAAACCTTCCCTCTTAATGCCTTTTCAAGTTGCCAAAAGTGAATTTGTCCTTTAGAAAGAAAATAAAAAGCTGGAGATTTTACCTGATGAGGTTCGTAATCCACAATATGCTCACCAGCACCATCCTCCAGAAAAATGATTTCATAATAATCATGACGATGAGGAGAAGTGGTCTGAGCCCTATCCTGCATAATATCAAACTGAGTCATGATAAAAGGAAAACTCGGATTGATGCTCAGAGCAGGGCTTCCATCATCTATGTTTACGTATTTATGCGTGTCCAAATAATGGTGAAATGGGATGTCTTCTTTTTTATTTGAATTCATGATATACTGATCAATTAATACTAATTACTCATTTTATAAAGCGATAAATTATAGCCAAATTTTTCATTTGATGTGGGTAGAAATGAGCTAGCTTCTTTCAAATAAAGTATGCACCCTCATTATGGCTACTAAGATAATCAAATTGTGGAAATACAGAATGAGAAAAGGGCTAATCATTGCTAATTACCCCTTGTTCGAAAACGTATGCTAAATACTAAAAATGCTTTCCCTATTTCGCTAGATACTCTTGAATCATTTCCTTTGCTGAATGATGTTCTCTGCCTGTAACTTTTAAGAAATCGGAATGTGCATCATACTTTCCCGCATTGATTCCTTCGTATATTCCGCCAATAACGGTTCCCAAAAATTCACCCAAAGCAGCTTTTCTTTGCTGAGTATATTCTGCTACAGAAACTGATTGATACTTCAAATGAGTTCCATAAACCGCATTGATGGAATCGGCCAATTCTTGCTGAGTGATGGATTCGCCATACATATTGTAAGTACCACCATTTAAATCATCTTTAATGAGGAGATTATAATAGCCGAAAGCCAATTCTTTACGAGAAGTATAGCCACATTTACCATTGCCAGCACTATTGATAATACCACCTTCTTTCTCGTAGGTCTCAATATACTCCAAATCGGGCTCTATATAAATCCCATTTCTTCCTATGGCCCAATCCAAACCTGAGTTTTTAACATCCTCTTCGGTTTGTCTGTTGCTGGCTACTACCGGACTAAAGGCATTACCCTCCTCTGCTCCCATAATACTGGTATATACAATCTTTTTCACCCCGTTTTCTTTAGCAGCTTCAATCACATTTCTGTGCTGTTGAATTCGCTTGTCGGGATGGTCCATTCCAGATACTAATAAAACGGCATCTACTCCTTTCAAAGCCTCCACAAATTCTGCTTTATTATTATAGTCTCCTCTTCTGATTTCCACATCCAAGAAGGCTGCTTTTTCTGGAGTTCGAGCGATTCCTATGACGTTTTCTTTTCCTATTTCCAGCTTGAGGTGTTCTATAATAGTAGAACCTAAATTTCCGCTTGCTGTTGTTACTGCTATTTTCATGGGTTTCTTTTTAAAGTTAATCTGTTGAACACCTCGAATCTAATGTAAGTTTATCTTCAATATGCTCAACAGATTGTTTTTATTATTATTTATTTCAAATCAATAGTAAAAGCGGCACCTGGTTGGAAATTAAATCCCTCTCCAATTTCTACTACCAATATCTTATCCGAGTCAATTCGTAAATTTACGGCATTTTCTGTAGAAGAGAAAGAAGTCACACCATGAGCTTCGTCAAATGTAAAGTAATACCTATCATAAACACCCTCTTCGAGTACCCTGTAATTTTGGCTCCAGAAATAATCGTTGGCATCTGGCAACAGGACATAGTCTATTGAATTCTCATTTATATCGATGGAATATAAACCATTGACCATCATCCCTCCATTCCCGCTTAAATCAATTTTCAAGAAGTCAGGAAATTCTACCGAACTATAATTTACATCAGCACTTAAATCTAATCCATCGTCACCTAAAGATACTCCTTCGATTATCACACCACGGGTTAAATCCAAACCATCTTCACCAAGGTTTGAGCCAAAGGCATAATCTAAATAGGAAGAAAAAGAAACCTCTGCAACTTGAGCATCATTATAAGTATTTCGCATAGTGATAACATCTCCTTGTACTATAGGCGCATTGGCCGCATCCTCCGCTCCTAAAGCAATGGTAAAAGCTGCTCCAGGTTGAAACTCAAAACCCTCACCCACCTCAACAACAATTATATTTTCAGAGTCTATTCTTAAATGAATGGCTGGATTATCGCAAGTAAAAGAACCCACATTATGATTTTCTGCAAAGGTGAAATAATATCTATCATACACACCCTCCTCTAAGGTTCTATAATTATTTTTCCAAAATAAATCCTCACTGTCTGGTAACAGAGTAAATTCAATAGTATTTGCAGTAAAATTGATCGCATACAAACCATTTATCACTGGACCTGCAGCTGAACTTAAGTCAGCAGCTAAAGCCTCTGGGAATTCCACTTCAGAACCATAAAAAGCATAATCGAGATAGGCCGAGAAAGAAATCTCAGGAACATGAGAATCATTATAGGTATTTCTAACTGTTACTGTATTACCCTCGGTAACCAAAACGGTTTCATCTAGTATTACATCATCCTTATCACAAGCAGTAAAAGCAAATAAACTTATCATTGCCATCAATAGTAATTTTCTTGTCATTGTTTTCATCTTTATCTTTGTTTTTAATTATGCTGCAAAGATGTGGCGAAAAAAGACCCTAGGAAAGGTGAAAACATGATTATAAATGGTTAATCTATGCAACACCCCTTTAAAAAACAATTCCTAATTAGGCTTATAAAGTCACTTTAAGGCTTTTTATCCAGATTTCTAATCACCTCTATTTCTAAATTGAAATGGAGTTTCTTTAGTATGTTTCTTGAAAAATTTCGTGAAATTAGTTGGCTCTTCAAAACCAAGAACAAATGATATTTCTTTGACTGAAAGCGAAGTAGTTACCAGCAACCTTTTAGATTCAAGCACCACATAACTGTCGATAAAAGACTTCGCAGTATTCTTTGAAACCTCCTTACAAACTTGATTCAAGTAACGATAAGTAACCGATAAATCAGAGGCATATACTTTGGCATCACGCGTTTTTGAAAAGTTCTTTTCTATCAGAAGCCTAAACTGGTTAAAGTAATCCAAACTCTTAATATCGATAAAATGTGTAGTATTCATATTTTTGTCGTTTAATTTAAGAAGGTAGATACTGAGTAAGGCGCCAAACAAGTTAGGCAGTAATGGAGAATGATTTTTAGATTCCTTTTTAAGAGTGCTTATGAAAATTTGACTATTTTCTAAATCGTTAATCTTTTGGTGCTTTAAGAAGTAATTATACAAATGCTTAATCTCTGCAATAGTAGACTGAGCTATATATTTATGCATAAACTCTTCCGTGAATAGTACTAGATAACCATAATATTGAGAAAACTCATCAAAAGCATGTATCTGACCCTTTGAAATAACCATCACATCCCCTGCTTGTAGATGGTGAACCTCAAAATCGACAATATGATTCACCTCTCCATCTGTAATTATCAAGTTGGCAAAAAAGTTTAAACGATGTGGTCGGTATGGGTTATGATCTATGGGTTGCTCAGAAGTTTGAAATAGTCCTTTTAACTCAATAAGTTCAAAGCCACTTATTGACTGCTCCTTATCTTTATTAAAACTTATTTCCGGAATATCCTTCATAAACCTTAGTATGGGTTGGTGAGTTTAAAACAATATATTATATGTAAAAAATAGGTCATGCTATGTGGGGACTAAGATATAAAATTAACATCAATGTAGGTTAGTATGTGTACCATGTCATTTTTTATCGATGAGGCTTTTCCAATAACACCATAGAATAAAAGTTACTAATCAGTAAGAATTACTATAGTTTAATTTCCCCTGATTTCCCCAACCCCAAGGGGAGTCAGGGAAAAGATTCAGCAAAATGATTAGATTGAAAAATTTGATTTTCTATTCTAATTTGATTTTTGAAACTAAAATCTGATTTTTTTGGCTCCCCATGGGGCATTAGCGTTAACTTAAGCTGTCTATTTTTTTAAGTTACAGATATACATATGATTACAAGACTATTTCTTTCTGACTTCTTTGTTTTTTACTCTTTTTAATACAAAGGTGTTTTTATCTTCAAGCAC
>NZ_JABKBZ010000082.1:0-22096 GCF_013166635.1 Lentimicrobium sp. S6
TTCTTTAGATTTAACAGAAGGAATCATCGCCAATCAATTTTAGATAAAATCATTCAGAGATGCGTAGAGCATAAACCGATTGCTTACGCTTCGATTAAATTACACGAGACTTAAATGGGTAACCCTATATAATTATATAATATTAAACTGGTAATTATGAGTTATAAAAAGAAAATTAGTATCATATTATTTATTTTTTGTTCCCTTATAACATACGCACAAAATAAACATATTTATAAAGACCTACAGAATTATGGTAGGTTTGGTTTTTTAGTGGGACCAGCATTTTATCAAAAGGCAGAGGTGAAACCTGTTTTTGGTGAATATACTATTGAGCCCAAGATGGCCACCAGTTTTAATGCCGGCTTTCTTTACGATTTTCATCCCGATAAATTGTGGTCTTTTCAAACAGGATTTTATATAGCTCATGAACCTGCAGACTATACTGATGTACCACTTTATGCCCATGAATACCCAGGGCTTTCGGAGGATGATATCATTAGTAATCGTGAAAAAGCGGCTTTTAGTTGGTCTATTCCTATGACTATTAGGATTCAGAAAAGGCTTGGGAACAAACTATATGGGCAACTAAAAGGAGGACTTAGGTTAATGAATTTTCAGACAGGTTCCACATCAGGTAGTATAACAATAAACTCTGATGAGGAATCAAGGAGTACTGTTTTTTACATAGAATCAAGAACTCCTGAAACTAATTATTATGCAAGTCTTTTATTAGGTGGCGGTGTCAGCTGGGCTTCTAAATGGTTTCTGTTAAGAACTGATATTATGTATGTAGTAAACACACAGCCAACCTTAGAAGGTAGGTATATATTTACCAATATGATTTCAGACGATAGTGGTGGAGAAATAAAAATGTCCGGTAACCACTTTGCTCTTTGGTTAACTTTTCACATAAAACGATCAAAAGATAGATAGAGTTTCTTTTGTGCTACATCATTAAAATAAAGCCGATTCATAGAGTCGGCTTTTTGTTTTTAAACAACCTTTTTTTGATTAAATACTAATCATAAATAATGTATAAACACCGTCAAACTCAATAAATAATGTATTATATTTGTATCAAAATATTTACAAATGGTTGAATTAAAAGTTGGAGATTTGGCTCCTGATTTTAAGGGAGTTGACCAGGATGAGAATCCTATTTCATTTGCAGATTATAAAGGAAAAAAGCTGGTGGTATTCTTTTATCCAAAAGCAAGTACTCCTGGTTGTACTGCGGAGTCGTGTAATTTTAGAGATAACTATTCCGATTGGCAAGCAAAAGGCTATTCCATTATTGGTGTTAGTGCCGATTCTGTGAAACGTCAGAAAAACTTTGCCACTAAAAATGAGCTTCCTTATCCACTAATAGCCGATGAGAAAAAAGAAGTGATTGAAGCATTTGGTGCCTGGGGACCTAAGAAATTATATGGTAGAGAATATGAAGGAATCTATCGCTATACTTTTGTGATAGATGAGGAGGGTAAAATAGCACATATACTCCATAAGATAAAAACCAAAGAAGCTACCCAACAATTATACAAAGAACTAAGTCTATAATATCAAGAAACATAAAATGGCAAAAGAACAACAAGACGTTAAAAAGGAAAAGTTAAAAGCTTTACAACTCACTCTAGATAAGATTGAAAAATCATATGGTAAAGGTGCCATCATGAGAATGGGTGATGAAGCTATTTCTGAAATTGAATATATACCTACAGGGTCTATTGGTCTAAATGTAGCCCTAGGAATTGGTGGTCTTCCAAGGGGAAGAGTAGTAGAGATTTATGGCCCAGAGTCTTCAGGTAAAACCACACTGGCCATCCATGCCATTGCAGAAGCTCAAAAGGCTGGTGGTATAGCCGCATTTATCGATGCAGAGCATGCTTTCGATCGTTTTTATGCCGCAAATTTAGGTGTGGATATTGAAAACCTTTTCATCTCTCAACCAGATAACGGAGAGCAAGCTTTAGAAATTACAGAGAACTTAATTCGCTCTGGTGCTATTGATATTATTGTAGTGGATTCTGTAGCAGCACTTACTCCTAAAAGTGAAATAGAAGGAGAGATGGGAGACAGCAAAATGGGTCTTCAAGCTCGATTAATGTCTCAAGCTTTGCGTAAGTTAACAGGAACTATTAGTAAAACTGGTGCTACTTGTATTTTCATCAACCAGCTTCGTGAGAAGATTGGGGTGATGTTTGGAAATCCAGAAACTACAACAGGTGGTAATGCCTTGAAATTTTATGCCAGTGTTCGTTTAGATATCCGTAGAATTTCAGCTATTAAAGATCGCGATATGGTGGTTGGAAATAGAGTGAGAGTTAAAGTGGTGAAGAATAAAGTGGCTCCTCCATTTCGTCAAACCGAGTTTGAGATTACTTTCGGACAAGGGATTTCTAAAGTTGGTGAAATTGTGGATTTAGGTGTGGAATATGGTATTGTTAAAAAAGCAGGTTCTTGGTTTAGCTATGGAGATACTAAACTAGGTCAAGGTAGAGATGCTGTTAAAGCTTTATTGAAAGACAATCCTGAATTAGCCGATGAATTAGAACTAAAAATTATGGATGCTATTAATCCAAAACCAGAAACAGAGGATGAAGCATAAAAATATCGTTTACGTATTAGCTCTTTCGGTATTCTTTGGCTTTTCATGCCAAAATACAGAGCCAAAAGAGTCGGTGAGTCAACAAGAAGAAGTAGTTAAAACGCGTGTTTTAACTACTTTTGATTCTTTAAACCTGAATATTAGAGATGAGCCTAATAATCCGTTATTATATAATGACCGGGCCAATTTTTTTCTGATCACAGGAGAATATAATAAAGCTTTAGCTGATGTGAGTAAGGCTATTCAGCTTGATACTTTGAATCCAAGTATTTGGATCACTCTTGCCGATGTTTATTTTGCTAAAGAACGATTTGTAGATAGTAGAGCGATCCTTTTGAAAACTATAAAAATGGATCCTCAGAATACTGCTGCATTATTGAAACTGTCGAGGTTGTATTTCATTTATCAAGATTATAAGATATCGCTTCAATATGTAGATGATGCTTTGGCTATTGATCCCATGTTGGAAGATGCATACTTTTTAAAAGGAATGACTTATGCTGAGAAAGGTGATACCTCAAGTGCTATTTTCCAATATCAAAAAGCAGTTGAAGTCAATCCTGATTTTTACGATGCTTGGATTATGTTAGGTAACCTTCAGGCAGCAAAACAAAACCCATTAGCAGAGCAATATTATCAAAATGCTTTAGATTTAGATACCAATAACACCCACGCTATTTATATCATGGGTTTGTATTATCAAGATAATGGAAATCTGGGGGAGGCTGTTAGAAAGTACGAATCATTATTAGCCAAAGAAGAAAGCGAAAATGCATATTATAACTTAGGCTATATTAATTTGGTTTATTTAGAGGATTTTCCTCAAGCTATCATTTATTTTCAAAAAGCCTTGAATATTAATGAAGATTATTATGATGCCCTTTTTAATATGGCATTAGCCTTAGAATTAAGTGGTGATAAAGAGGATGCTAGAATTAAGTATAAGGAATTACTAAAAAAAGTGCCCAATCACGAAAAGGCACTTTCTCAACTTAATCAATTAGATTAATATCGTTTTTTAACTATATTCTCTACCTAAAGCTTCAAGTTCGTCAATTAGACTTTCTGAAGCTTTTTTTAGTTCTTCAAAGATTTCTTCTAATCCTGTGGAGTCGCCTTCTCTACCTTTTGATTCAAGTTGACGCGCAAACTCTTCAGTTTCTTTGTCAAAGAAATTGGCGGTAACCCCTTTCATGCTGTGTGCATTTTTGTATAAACTTTCAAGATCGTTTTCTTTAATGTTTTTTTCCAGATTAACCATTCTTTCTGGGTACTCTGCAATATATATATCAATGATTTCTTTTACAATTTCTCTATCGAAAATTTCGTAATTGGAATTAAATGTGGCTTTGTTTATCATAACATCTTAATATTTTAATGTAAAGTTAGTGAAAATTATTAAATATCAAAACTAAAATGATAAGCGTAATGATTTTTAAAAAAGGTGAGGAGAATAAGCTGATATCTGTGGATGAAAAATTGACTTAGCCATTCATTTTTTCATGGTCCACTTTTAATGGGTGTAGTATTTTTTTGTTGTTAGCAATAATTTTAACACTACAACTTCCGCAAGAGGAGGAGGCACACGAGCCGCAAGCTGATTTATTACTATCGTTTTTAAACATATCAAAGAAGCCAAAAAGCTTATAAAAAGTTAATCCGAAAGTTATAATCAATATCGCATAAACAATTATTTCTTGTATCATTTTTTAAAATATTAAGTGTCCTATTTGGTTGACAAGAAATGCGAGTATCCATGCTAAACCTGTGGTATAACTCATCATGAAGATGGCCCATTTCCAGCTGCCCGATTCTTTTTTAATAGCAGCAACGGTGGCTATACATGGGAAATATATTAATACGAATATGAGGAAAGCAAAAGCGGTAATAGGATCAAACACTTTTTGCCCTTTATTTGGTCCAAACTTATAGGTTTCCTCTTGTAATCTTTTTTGTAAAATTTCAGCTTCTTCATCAGGATCTGCTTGGTAGAGTACGCCTAATGTGCTTACTACTATTTCTTTGGCACTGGCTCCCGCTATTAAACTCACACTCATTTTCCAATCAAAGCCAAGTGGTTTCATGATGGGTTCAACCCCTTTTCCTAGCATCCCCAAATAACTCTTTTCTTGTAGTTCGGCTGCTTGTTCTTTTTTTAAGGTGATAAGCTGAAATTGATAATCTTCAATAATTTCTTTATTCCTTTCTAGGCTGATTACTTGTTCTTTTTGTGCAATTTGCTCTAGGTAATTCTTGCTGAATTCTACATCCCTTGGGAAATAGCTCAATGCCCAAATAATAATGCTGGCTACTAAAATGATTCCTCCCATTTTTTGCAAATATTGCCTGGTTTTAAACCACATATGCTTTAATGAGTTTCGCATGGTTGGAACTCGGTAGGGAGGAAGTTCCATTACAAAAGGGGAGTCCTCAGATTTAAATATGGTCTTTTTGAATATGATGGCCACTAATACTGCCAGTATGATTCCTATTGAATAGATGCTAAATAATACTGTACCCGGATTGTTTGGAAAAAAGGCTCCGATAATTAGTAAATAAACTGGTAAGCGAGCAGAACAAGACATAAAAGGATTGATGAGCATCGTTAACAATCTATCGTTACGGTTTTCTATGGTTCTAGTGGACATGATAGCGGGCACATTACAACCAAAACCCATTAACATGGGAATGAAGGAACGACCATGAAGGCCCATCTTATGCATCAGTTTGTCCATAATAAAGGCCACTCGAGCCATATATCCGGTATCTTCCATTAAGCTAATAAAAAAGAATAGAATGAGTATGTTGGGAAGAAAAACTATAACACCACCAACTCCACCGATTATGCCATCCACAATTAAATCTTTAAGCATCCCATCGGTCATTATCTGATTGAGGAAATTACTGAGGAAAGAAACACCAGTTTCAATCCATTCCATGGGATATTGTCCCACAAAAAAAGTAGAATAAAACATCAACCACATAAATCCTAAGAAAACCGGAAAGGCAAATATTTTGTTTAACAGGAAAGCATCGATGATATTCACGGTTTCCCATTTCTTGCTTTGACCTGGCTTAAGGGTTTCTTTTAATGCACCGCCAATAAATGCATATCGTGCATCAGCAATAATCGTTTCCGGCTCATCATCAAATTCATGTTGAAGTCTTTTTTGTTCGTGTTTTACCGTTTTAGTGATGGCTTTTACATTTCCTAGAACCTTTATTCTATCGAAGGAATGTTGGTCCTCCTCTAGTAATTTAATGGACAAGAACCTACTGCTCACTAAATTGGTCAAGTGATAGTTCTCAGGATTCTTAATCAATTTTTGAATATAGGAAATAGAATTTTCCAACTGTTTTCCATAATTGATATGAATATGGCGAACAAATGTATGCCTATCATGATAGACTTCAATCACAGTATTGAATAATTCTTCAATTCCTTTTCCTTTGAAACCAACAGTTGGAACCATGGGGATTCCAATCATTTTTCCAAGGGACTTATAATCAAATTCATCTCCCTTTTTCTCTAGTTCGTCAAACATATTAAGAGCAATGACCACTTTAATATCCATATCGATGAGCTGGGTGGTTAGGAAAAGGTTGCGCTCCAGATTTGAGGAATCTACTACATTAATCACCACATCTGGAGTTTCTTCGAAGATATAGTTTCTTACATAAAGCTCCTCAGGAGTATAATGAGTAATAGAGTAGGTGCCAGGAAGATCGGCAATATTGAACTGGTAGTCGTTTTGATAAAATCGAGCAGTTTTAGCATCAATGGTGACTCCGCTATAATTACCAACTCGTTCCCTCGAATTACTCGCAAAGTTGAACAAGCTCGTTTTACCAGAATTTGGATTTCCAACTAAAGCTACATTGATGATCTTATCTTTTCTGATATGACCTTTTTTACCTCTAGAGCCATCCTCTACCATTCCATGAAAGTCAGGCGATTTTACTCTACCTGGTTCATCTTCCATCATCACATCAATAAGCTGGGCTTCTTGTTTTCTTAGACTCACATCATAATCCATGATGCTATAGTCTACAGGGTCGAGGAGGGGAGCTGATTTGAGAGAGGTAACTTTTTTTCCGACTACAAAACCCATTTCTATGATCCTGGTTCGAAAGGCACCACGGCCGCGAACTTTAACAATAATGGCGCTTTCGCCTTGTTTTAAATCGTAAAGGGTTTTCATCAGCTTCGAAAATATACGCGAAAATAGATCTTATTAAGACAGATTATAAAGAAAGCTTTCAAAATACCTACTTTTAGGTATGGGAAATTGATTTTTTTGATAAGATTATCGTGGGGAGTAATTCAAAGAAGCCTAAAATTCCGCGAAGGAATTGGTGCTATTTTATTTTGTATTTTTTGAGGTTTCTTTGAGTATTTGTGTCAGATATGAGCTAATTATCTGAAACTGTGGCCTCATTTAATGTCGTATTGAGGTTAATAATTGTAGGTTTAAAAAAAGGCTAAAAACCTTTTAGTTTTTAGCCTTTTAATCTTTTGTAAGATTATAGGATTATAGTTGTGATTTTAAAATCATTTCCACTTTCTCAGCGGTTACCAATCCTTTTTCTCCAAGTTTAATTTCGTTTCCTTTGGCTAGGTTTTCAATGATGGCAGGAATATCTTCTTCTTTAATATCATATTCTGATAACTTAGTTTTCACACCTAAGCTCTGGAAGAATTTTTCAGTTTTTTCAATTACCAATTCTACACTAAATTCCTCATTGCTGATATTATAAACATTACGAGCAAATCGACGGATTTTTTCTTCTTTAGCTTCAAACATAATGCGCATCATTCCTGGCATCACAACAGCTAAAGTTTGTGCATGATCTAAACCATGTAAAGCAGTAATCTCATGCCCAATCATATGAGTGGCCCAATCGTGAGGCACACCTAAACCAATAATTCCATTTAATGCAGATGTAGCTGCCCACATGACATTAGCTGCAACATCATAATCAAAATCTTCTAAAACATATCTTTCACCATAACAGAGGAGGGTTTTTAATACTCCTTCGGCCCAATGGTCTTGAATGCTGGCTTCATTTGGAAAAGTTAAATATTGTTCTAAAACATGGATATAGGCATCAACAACACCATTTGCCTTTTGGCGTTTCGGAAGGCTTTCCATCACATTAGGGTCTAGAATAGAAAACTGAGGATAGGAAAGAGGATGAAGGAATGCCAGTTTCATTTTTAATTCTCTTCTGCTTACTACGGCGCCCATATTCATTTCACTACCCGTTGCAGGAAGCGTTAATACGCCTGCTAATGGAACAGAACATGTGATAGGAGCTCCTTTGGCAAGAATGTCCCAAGCATCTTCCCCTTCATATTTTGCTGCTGCTGCAATGAATTTTGTTCCGTCCAATACACTTCCACCACCCACAGCCAAAAGGAAATCTATATTTTTTTCCTTAACCACATTTGCGGCCTTCATTAATGTTTCGAACTCTGGGTTGGCTTCGATGCCACCAAACTCGTAAGTCTCGTATCCTTTAAGGGCTTGTTTTACTTGTTCATAAACACCATTCTTCATAATGCTCCCTCCTCCATAAGTAATGAGGACTTTTGCAGTTTTAGGAATTTCGTTGGCTATTTTACTAATGCTACCTGCTCCAAAAATAATTTTAACAGGATTTCTATATTCAAATGAGTACATAATATTTAATTTTTATGCAAAAATAGGGAATTATATAGGCTGTAATTTGTCTGAAACTTTCATTTTTGCGCTTTTAAGATTTTTTAAAGATATCGACTTAATAATATTATGATTTTTAATGAATAGTGAAAGCTATAACTCAAAGTGGCTAAAGTTGTCAGGGCTTCAATCCCCTTTGGGGCTTTTGATCCCTTTAGAGATGAGTAAAGGATGATAGCCTTGAGCTAGGAAAGGATAGCGTCCTTGGTTTTTGAATGATTAACAAAAGTCCTACCATAAAGTGCCCGAAGAGTTTCTCAAAGTTTCACGAAGGAATTAATGCTTTTTTAATGTAGGCTTGTTTTGTTATTTTTATTCTTTGTGGATACCCGTGTATTCTTTGAATCCCTCTGTGTAATAGCTTCTAAATCTAGTAATTGGTGAACCTAAGTCTTTGCATTATGATTAATAACGAAGCAAGTAAACCCTTCTTCTTTTTCTGTCACATAAATATCACCATCCATTTTCAGCATGATTTGTTTACTTAAACTCAGACCAACACCGGTTCCATCTTCTTTGGTAGTGAAGAATGGAACAAAAATCTGTTCTTTTATTTCTGGAGGAATACTTGGTCCATTATTAGAAATCTCAATGCTGGTTTGTGTTCCTGTTTGTTGAAGACTTATTTTTAGAATAGGATTTTTAATTTCTGACTGAATCAAACTTTCATAGGCATTTTTGAGAATATTATGTATCACCTGAGAAATCAATTGCGCATCGGTTTCTATAAATACTTTCTTGGGGATTTTGAATTGAACTTTTATTTGATCGAAATGTGGATAGGTTCCCACTGCCAATAATGCACCTGTTAATACCTCCGAAATATCGGTAGAATGAATTTCCGGTTTTGGTAATTTGGTGAACTTTCGATAATTCTCCACAAACTTCATTAATCCACTACTGCGATCTTGAATCACATTGAGCCCTTTGATGGTATTGGCAATAGTTTTTGGACTGAGTTCCTCCACTTCAATAGCTTGATTTTCTTTTTTATAATAGCTAGAAATCACCTGAGATAAGGTAGTGATGGGTGCAATATTATTCATGATTTCGTGAGATAAAGTACGAGCTAGTTTTATCCAGGCTTCTACTTCGCCATTGTCTAATTCTTTGGTGATATCGCTAACCGCAACTAACCTGATCCTCTCGTTTTGGGTTTTAATTTCAGAGAGCTTGAAAAGCAACTTTTGCCCAAACTGATTTTCAAAAATAGCCGAATTTTGATCTAATGGATGATGGGTGAGGAACTTGGGTAAGGCTGCATCGATATGTCTAAAGGTATTTACATGATGAAACTCATAAAGTTGAGTGAGTTTGGTGGCGGCAGAGTTGATATTGATGATTCTATTATTTCCATTGATAGAGAAAAGTCCGGTGGCCGATTGTTTTATCACCTTTTTAAAATACTGTTCTTGTGTATTGATTTCTATTTTAGCACTTTTAAAAATATCGTTCAGACGGTTCATCCCTTTATAAACATCATCGATAGATTTATTACCCGATTTTGGAGGAGGTTTTAAAGTGGTATCCTCGTTTTCAATACCTAGAAGGAAAAAGGCCATCCAACGATTGATATTATTAAAGTATTTAATGAGCAAAACAACAGTTATCACAAGAAGCACGAGTAGGGCAGAGGCTATCCAATAATTCTGTTCTATGAGGACATAATAGGTCCCAGCTATGCTCAGGCTAATAATAAAGAACAAGCGGAGGGTGATGTGTATGTAGAAGTTTTTATTTGACATTTCTCTTTTTTTTATTTCCATGCAAAGAGCGCAAAAGGTCTCGCTAAAATCGCAAAGGATTATAGGTCATTTACAATTCTGTGGATATTATGTTTTAATGTTTTTGAATTGAAGTTAATCAACAATCCTAATTTGTGACCAGATAGCTTTAAATAGGTCAGAACTTGAGTGTGATGAACAGGTAGTAAATTCTCAACTGCTTTGATTTCGACGATTACTTTGTTTTCAACTAACAAGTCTATTCTGTATCCAACTGCTTGTCTCACATCTTTATAAATAAATGGTAAGGCGAGTTGTTGTTGTACATCAAATCCAATTTCTCTTAAATCATGGACCAGTGCATTTTCATAGGCCGATTCTAATAAACCTGGTCCAACTGCTTTGTGAGTTTCTATGGCTGCACCAATACACTTGTATGAAATATCATTTTCGTCCATCATGTTGGTTTTTAAATTCTTAATTTCCTAATTCTTGTTTTTTGTTTTTTCTTTGCGTTTTTCGCATGGTTTTTCCTTTGCATACTTTGCGTGGAATTTTCTTTTGCGCGCTTTGCGTGGAATCTTCTATAAGCCGTATTTCTTCAATTTACTATACAAAGTAGGTCTAGTAATTCCCAAGTTCTTGGCTACCATGCTCATATTTCCTTTGGCTTTCTTTAGACTTGCCTTTATCATTTTCTTTTCCATCTCCTCAAGAGTTCCCATCTGGAATCCTCCAGAATTAGTTTCTTGCTCCTCATTAAGACTGAAGCTAAACTCGTCCAGCTTCGACTTTTCGGCTAGGATAACTACTTTCTCCATACAATGTTGTAGCTCTCTCACATTTCCGGGCCAATTATAGCTCAGTAGTTTTTTCTCTGCTTTATCACTTAGGCTAAAAGCAGGCTTGCCATATTTTTGAGCATATTTATTGAGGTAGAAATGAGCGAGTAGGATGGCGTCATTGCCTCTTTCCCTCAAAGGAGGAAGCTCAATATTTATCGTGTTAATTCTGTATAGAAGATCTTCTCTAAATTCACCATCCTCCACCATCTTATTAATGTCTTTATTGGTGGCAGAAATCAATCTAATGTCAATTGGAATGGCTTGATGACTTCCGATTTTAGTGATGGTTCTATTTTGAAGTGCAGTAAGTATTTTTGCTTGCATAGCCAATGATAGATTCCCTATTTCATCTAAAAATAGACTTCCTCTTTGTGCGGCTTCAAACTTTCCACTTCGGTCTTCTTTGGCATCTGTAAAAGCGCCTTTTTTATATCCAAAAAGTTCGCTCTCAAATAAAGATTCACTTACGGCTCCCATATCCACAGTCACTAAAATCTCATCTTTGCGTTTGGATAGGCGATGGATTTCTCGAGCCACCAGTTCTTTACCTGTTCCATTTTCTCCAGTGATAAAAATATTGGCATCGGTTTTGGCTACCTTTTCTATCATGCTCATCACTGATTTTATGCTATCCGATTGACCAATGATGGAATAAGAATTGGCATTTAATTCATTCTTTAAAAGGTAAGTGGTTTTTTGGAGTTTGGCATTCTCTAATTTGGTTTTTCTGAGCTTGATACTGGCATCAATGGTGCTCAATAGTTTGTTATTATCCCAAGGTTTTAAAATAAAATCGAAAGCACCCACTTTCACCGCTTTCACTGCCAGCTCCACATCGCCATAAGCGGTAATTAATATCACAGAAATACTGGGGTCCAGCTTCTGAATTTCTTTAAGCCAGAATAATCCTTCGTTTCCAGTGTTTATTCCGGTTTTAAAATTCATATCCAATAATACTACATCAATTTGATTTTGTTGGATGGTGGAGATTAATGTGTTGGGATTGCTGAGCGTATATACATCGTCAAACTCAGTGAGTAATAGCATTTCTAGGGACTCTCTCACGCCTCTGTTGTCATCAATGATTAGAATTTTCTGTGGCATAATGAATGGGTTGTTAATGTATCCATACAAAAATACACATTTGAGAAATAGGCTAGACTAGAGTGTAAAAATATTTTACAGTTATTTTGAGATGTTGAACTTTTAAAATGATGAATGCTTTGGCCTTAAGTAATCTTTGAACATGGTTTTTGCTATAACCTATTAATTGATTTTTTGTTGATATCCAATAATCCATTAAGCAGAAATGAAAATTATAAAAGCTTAAGGTTACATGTTTGGTGTTGTAGTGTGCCGTAAGTCAGTAAATAGTGATTTTAGTAATTTGGAATGATTACGTATTATCGAATTGCTCAAAATTCTCTTTTTAGCATGAAAAAAAAACTAATTTTGTTGTTCAAAATCAAATAAAATGCAACAAAAAACAGCTCTTATTTTGCTAGTATTGACGGGTTTATTCCTCGTTAACTTTAGCCATGCAGGAAATAAAAAATCAACAATTTCTAACGGAAAGATAGAATCTGTGATTAAATCAATTCAGGAAAAACAGTCAAATGCAGATGCCTTTCTACTCAAAAAAGGCGTAGTACAAGTGGCCAGGCTTTGGAGAGAAAGTGATGGGAGTGCTGAAGAGTTTCAATCCTTCTGTGAGGAAAATTATGTAGCCAATCCTGAGGAGCGTAAACAATTATTTTTGCGTTTCGATAGACATTATGAAGTATTGTGGGGAAATCTACTCAAGTTGCAATTAGAGTTAAACGAGCCCAATCACATGGATATTGGGGAGTTGACCGATGTGGATATGATGTTTGCCGCTTATAATCCCCAAGCACATTTGGCTGAAGATTTATTTGCCAATAAAATAGCATTTGTTACTGCTTTAAATTTTCCAGAATTGAGTTTAGACGAGAAAAACGATTTGGGAAAAGATTGGGATAGTTTAGATTGGGCTTATGCTAGAATAGGTGATGTATTCACTTCGCGTATTCCAGCTTCTTTATTACAAGCACGTTCTAATGCGGCTACTACATCAGATGCTTATATTTCTGAGTATAATATTTTCATGGGTCATGTTATAGGTAAGGATGGAAAAAAACACTTTCCTGAGGATATGAAATTAATCACCCATTGGAATCTTCGCGATGAGTTAAAATCTAATTATAGTACTGAAAATGGTCAGTATAAACAAGAAATGATCTATTTGGTGATGAAAAGAATCATTGACCAAAGTATTCCTCAAGCTGTAATTAACTCTCCTGAATATGATTGGGACATCATTAATAATACAATATCGAAGAAAGGTAAAAATGTGACTTCTGAGTCAGAACCAGATACTCGTTATCAGCAATTGCTAAACAACTTTTTAACGACAAAAGCTTTAGATGAATATTACCCGGCTTATCCAACTTATGTGGAGCGTCGTTTTTCTGGAAACATGGAAATTCCTCAGGAAGAAGTGGAGCGTATCTTCATTGATTTAGTATCCTCAGAAGAAGTAAAGGATTTAGCCAAATTGATTAAGAAGCAATTGGGCCGTGATTTGCGTCCTTACGATATTTGGTATAATGGATTTAAGGCGCAAAGCTCATTAAGCGAAGCTGAATTAAATGAGATTACCCAAGAAAAATATACAAACCCTAAGGCTTTTGAAGCTGATATGCCTCGTATGTTGCAAGATTTGAAATTCTCTGAGGAGCAAGCCAATTTCTTAGCCTCAAAGATTCAAGTGGATGGTTCTAGAGGAGCAGGACATGCATGGGGAGCAGAAATGAAAGCAGAGAAAGCCAGATTAAGAACCAGAATTGGTGCCGAAGGAATGAACTATAAAGGTTATAATATTGCGGTTCATGAGTTTGGTCATAATGTAGAGCAAACTATCACACTACACGATGTGGATTATTATATGTTGCGTGGCGTACCAAATACAGCTTTTACTGAGGCTTTAGCTTTTATCTTTCAAAAGCGCGATTTAGAATTGCTTGGATTGGAAGAAAAGAATGCTGCAAAAGTGCATTATATGGCATTGGCTAATTTATGGAGCTGCTATGAAATTATGGGTGTTTCTTTAGTAGATATGGCTGTTTGGGAATGGATGTATGCCAATCCAAATGCAACAGCAGCAGAACTAAAAGTTGCAGTTATTGATATTGCAAAAGAGGTGTGGAATAAATACTTTGCTGAAAAATTTGGAGTAAAAGATGAGCCAATCCTGGCTATCTATTCCCACATGATAGACAATCCTCTTTATCTTTCGGCTTATCCAATTGGTCAGTTAATCGATTTCCAAATTGAGCAGCAAATAGAAGGAAAGGTATTCGCAGACGAAATCAATAGGATTTATTCGGTCGGTCGTTTAACGCCAAAATACTGGATGGAAAATGCAGTGGGAAAAGAATTATCTACTAAGCCTTTGTTAAAAGCATCTCGTGGAGCTTTAGAGTTTTTAAAGTAAAATATCTAGTTTTAGGTATAGATAATCAATACTGTTCAAAATAAGTTTCATATTATAAAAAGATTCTTCACTTCATTGCATTTCGTTAAGAAGGACAATGTATTAGAATATGACACCTTGGAAGAATGGGCTTTATTTTTTCAATGGCAAAATCAAACCCATTCTTCCAGTTTCCTTAGCAAAACAGTTGTCACTCCGATGCGTAGCGAGGAGTCTTTTGTAATTATTAGGACGCTATTGATAAATAATATAGGGTGGTCTTCTATTTGAAGATTACCCTTTTTTTTGTGGCGGTTTTTTTGACTAAATTTGAGCTCTAAACATAGACTATCATGCGATACAAGATTTTAATTTCCTTAATTTTAGTTTCAGCTTCTGTTTTCTTATGGAAATCTTTTGAAGAATTTGAAAAGAGTTCTCAAAAGCAAATGGAATATAAACCTATAGATTGGTTTTATCAGCAAAGGGCTTTCCCTAATGGCGACATCAATAGAGATGCTTATCAGGCCGCTTTGAAGCAAAGTTCATCGATGCATAAGAATCCCACCAAGAGTTTGGGGACATGGGAATTGGCAGGCCCGGTAAATGTGGGTGGTCGATTAACGGATGTAGAAATAAATCCACTAGATGAGAATGTAATTTATATTGGAGCAGCCAGTGGAGGAGTCTTTAAATCTAATAATGCAGGCCTGTCCTTTGCTCCTATTTTCGATGAGAGTTTGAGCTTGTCCATTGGTGATATTGCTTTAGCACCTTCAAATCCAGATGTGATTTATGTAGGAACTGGCGAGGCCAATCCTGGAGGAGGTTCTTTAGCTTACGATGGTAATGGCATGTATAAAAGTGCTGACGGAGGAGATTCTTGGTCGCATATTGGTTTAGATGAGATAGGATCGGTTGGACGAGTAGTGGTTTCCCCAAATGATCCAAATACGGCTTATGTGGCTGCTATGGGTTATTTGTTCGAGAACAATGCAGAGCGAGGCGTTTTTAAAACCACTGATGGAGGGGCTAATTGGGAGAAGGTTTTGTTTATTAATGATTCCACTGGAGCTATCGATTTAGCTATACACCCGACTAATCCTGATATTATATATGCTGCTACTTGGGAGCGCGTTAGAAGATTGGAGTTTTATACTTATGGAGGTGAAGGCTGTGGGATTTACAAAAGTGAAGATGGCGGAGAGAACTGGGAAGAATTAGACAGTGGATTGCCTTCAGGAATTAATGTGGGTAGAATCGGAATCGGAATTTCACAAAGTGAACCGGATATCTTATATGCGATTTATGCGGATAGTCCTGGATATTTTGAGGGAATGTATAAAACTGAAAATGGTGGCGATTCTTGGTCTCAAACCAATGATGGAAATATGACTGATCTATACGCTAGTTATGGTTGGTGGTTCGGAAGGTTAAAAGTAGATCCTCAAGATGCTGATATAGTGTATGCTATTGGGTTTTATTTGTATAAAACTGAAAATGGGGGGAGCAATTGGTTTGATATTACCAATGATGTTCACGTGGATCAGCATGAAATTGCGATATCTCCAACAAACTCTAATTTGGTTTACTTGGGTAACGATGGTGGCTTATATAAATCAGATGATGGTGGAAATAATATGATTCATCATGAGAATTTACCTATCACACAATTTTACACCACAGCCATTGATGCTCTTGAACCGCAACGATTATATGGAGGAGCCCAAGATAATGGAACCAATAGAACTTATAATGGAGCCATTGATAATTGGAATAGAGTCTATGGAGGGGATGGCTTTTATTGCCTGATCGATCCAGAGGATAATAAATATGTTTATGCTGAATATCAATATGGAAATTTAGCTCGTTCTACAAATTTTGGCAACTCCTTTTACTCGGCTATCGAAGGGATAAGCAGTTCAGATAGAAAAAACTGGAATACACCAGTGGTGATGAATCCTCAAAATCCATCCTCATTATATTATGGTGCTAATAGAGTATACAAATCAACCAATAGAGCTCAAAATTGGCAATTGTTTTCTGGGGAACTTTCCAATGGGGAAGGAAGTGGAAATCAAAAATACGGAACCATTACTACTTTGGCCGTTTCACCAGTTGATACCAATATTGTATATGCGGGTACTGATGATGCTAATGTTTGGGTAACCCTGGATAATGGTAACCTTTGGACTAAAATAAGTGATGATTTGCCACAGCGATGGATTAGTAGAGTTGTGGCAGATCCGGAATTTTCTAATATTGCTTATGTCTGTCTCTCAGGATTCAGAGAGAATGAATACTTGGCACATGTTTATAAGACTGAAGATTTTGGAGCAAGCTGGGAAGCTATTTCAGAAGGATTACCTAATGCACCAGTAAATGATATGGTGATTTGGAAGGGCAGTATTGACAGATTGATTGTAGCTACCGATGTTGGTGTCTTTTATCAAAATGAAGATTCGGAGGAGTGGCATGTTTTCGCTGAGGGTTTACCCTTGGTTCCTGTAACAGATTTGGCTCTAGATTTTGCTTCCGGAACTATAGCGGCAGCAACTTATGGGCGCTCCATGTATAGAATAGAATTATCAGTTGGGCTTGATGAAATTGAATTAGGCTCCTCTGATTTCGAATGGCAGGTTTTTCCTAACCCTATTCATCAAGATTTTCAAATTTCTATAGCGGATTTTAATACAGATAATTATTTCAAAATCTATAATATGAGTGGACAGCTAGTATATTCTAGTGTCTTAGAATCCTCAAAAAAAATATTTAATACTAATAATATTGGTCTAAGTAGTGGCGTTTACCTATTTGAGCTAACAATGAATGAACAAGTTAGTAGTCGAAAACTGATTATTGAGTAGTTCTTGTTTATTATTGGACTGCAAAATGATTAATTAATATATTTGTGAATCGACAAAAAAAGAACCCTGATGAATAAATTTACCATTTTGATTTTCTTATTTGCATGCCAATTTTCTTGGGCGCAGAGTTTTCAAGAACCAACTATAGAGCAAAATGTGCTGAGGATTATCGAAGACTTCAATGCACATGTCAATAATAAAAATCTCATTGAAATAGATTTATATTTAATGGATAATGCCCAACTCAGTAGAATACAACATTTGAAAGCTGATCTGCAATTAACACAGATTACACCAAATGAATTGGCCAATAAAAACTGGGTTTCAAAGCGATATGAGTTTGTTCCTCAGGTAGATGTGCGCTCTTCTTTTGCTAGTGTTTATGGTTATTATACAGCCTTTGATACCAATGGAGTGAAGAAATGTGGGACCGATTATTACCAGCTTTTTCAACAAAAGGGGAGATGGAGAATTATTGCCTATACAGAGACTATTTATAATACCTGTAAATCCATCGAACCCAGAAAAACAGAGATTAGTTTAATTAATAATACTTTAGATGAATGGCATGGGTTGGCAGCTGTTGGTGATTCTACTTATTTTGATTATTTTAGTAGTGGCAGTTTTTATTTAGGTACGGATCCTAAGGAAGTCTGGAGCTTACAAGGTTTTAAAGATTTTGCAATGCCACATTTTAGACGTGGTGCTGCTTGGAGTTTTAAAAATAAAAGTAGAAATGTTCACTTGGGTGATTATGGGCATTATGCTTGGTTCGATGAAAAGTTGGATACTTGGATGGGTTTGTGCAGAGGAAGTGGTGTGATGGAAAAACAATCTGATGGCTGGAAAATTAAATTCTATAGTCTTACTGTCTTAGTTCCCAATAGTAAAATTAATGCATACATAAAAATCCTAAATAACGATTAAATGACTTATTTTTACCGCTTTGTCGTCCTTTTACTTCTCATTAGTTCATGCTCCAATCCTATTGAGGAGGGTTTGTTTATGAGATCTTCTGTAATCATAGAAACTATTCCTTCCGCATCGGGTGTCATATGCGATGAGAGCCACATATGGTTGGTAGGAGATGATGTAGCACCATTATTTGAAGTTAATAATAAATTAGAAGTAGTAAATCAATATACCCTTTCTAAAATCAATAATAAGGTTGATGGAAGAATCTTGAAATCCTTAAAAGCCGATTTTGAGAGTATGGATATTTCTGGAGATGAGATTATTGTTCTAGGTAGTGGAAGTAAAGAGATAAGCAGAGATACCGCATTTGTTTTTAATAAGAAAACAAGAATGCTCATGTCTAAAAAATCTATTCGCCCCTTATTTGATGTATTTATTCAACTTGGGAATTATGATAGCCTGTCAAGTATAAATATCGAAGGTTTAACCTCTTGTTCAAATTATTTCTATTTATTGCAACGTGGAAATATCGGTGACCATAATGATATATTTCGTATTTCGAAACCAGATTTTCTAAGTTATTTATATGGAGGGGATTTGCCTCTGGTGGAAATATATCATTTTCAATTACCAATGATTGAGGAATATATGAGTGGATTTTCAGGTGCATGTATTTCACCTGATGAGAAGTTTTTAATATTTACTTCCTCAGTTGAGTCTACTTTAGATGTATACCACGACGGGGAAGTGTTAGGGAGTTTTATTGGAATGATTCCACTGCAAGGGGTGAATGCACTTAATCAGATAAAATCATGGCCCGTTAAAGAAAATGAATTGTTTATAAAAACAAAACTAGAATCTGTTTGTGTTAAAAACCAAGAACATCAGCTATATGATTTACTCTGTGTGAGCGATAATGATGATGGCAAGAGTGGAATCTACGAATTTACATTAATAGTAAAATAAGGAATTATGAAATATATAAAGTCCTATCTAGGCTTTTTAGCCATTTTGAGTTTGTCAGTTTTTAATGGTGGCTTTGCGCAAGTTAGCCATGGAGGCCAACCTTACTCCTTTACCCATCAACTCGAAACGCCAATTGCGGTGATGCCGGATGCTAGTGCTTTAATAAGATTAAACTTTGACGAAGGAAAAGATTGTTCAGGGCTTGAATTTGCTCGTTTCCTTCCTCTAAATATTTCTTTAACTAGTGATGATTGGCAGATAAACAATCTTCCAAATGGAGACAGAATATACCAATTAAGCATTAAATCAAAAGGGGCTTTAGGTATTGGTGTATATTTCAATAATCTATTCATTCCAGAAGGAGGGGAGCTTTTTATTTATTCTCCAGACCATCAGCAATATATTGGTTCTTTCAATCATTTGAATAATAAAGAAAATAAAATTTTAGCCACTGAATTTCTTTATGGCGAAGAGGTTATTATCGAATATTTTGAACCAAAGAATAAAGTAGGGCAGTCACATTTTACTGTAAACGAAATATTACATGCTTATAGAGGAGTTAGAGAAGTTGATGAAGAGAAAGGTTATGGAGGTTCTGGTGATTGTGAAGTGAATGTAAATTGTCCAGAAGGCAATGGTAAAAAAGATCAACGAGATGCCGTGGTTCGTATCCTCATTAAAAAAGGATCTGCTGGATTATGGTGTACCGGTTCATTAATTAATAATACCAGCGAAGACAGAACGCCTTATATCATTACTGCTGATCATTGTGGTAAAGCCTCTTCCGATGAAGATATGGAACAATGGATCTTTTATTTCCATTACCAGAGTTTAACTTGTGAATTTCCTGATGAAGAGCCGGAGCATCAAAGTGTTGAAGGTTGTGAAAAAATTGCAGCGAGTTCTAATGCAGACATCCTTGGTTCCGATTTCTTTTTGGTGAAGATTACTCAAGATATCCCATTAGATTATAATCCTTTTTTTATAGGATGGAATAGAGATGGTTTGGGAAGTAATTCAGGCTATACCATTCATCATCCTGATGGTGACATTAAAAAGATTTCTATTTATGAAGAACCTTTAGTTAGTGCAAGTTATAGTTCGTCAGGAATTACAAATGCTTATTGGCAAGTGGTTTGGGCTGAAACAGAAAGTGGTCATGGTGTTACAGAAGGAGGTTCTTCTGGTTCCCCCATTTTTGATCAAAATGGATATTTAATTGGAACTTTAACAGGAGGGCAAGCTGCTTGTTCTAATTTAACGGGTCCTGATTTTTATGGAAAAATAAGTGTGCATTGGGAAGATAATGGAACAGCAGATGATGAGCAATTAATGCCTTGGTTAGATCCTTTAAATTCTGGGATAGAGAAAATGTCAGGGACCTATTTAGGCCTAGATGAAAAGGATCTCATTCAAACAGATCTTTTTAGTCTTTTTCCTAATCCAGCACAAGAATCGGTGACTTTGTATTTTAAAGAAGATTATAGAGATTTGAGCATTCAGCTTTATGATATAAAAGGGTCGCTTGTGAATGAGACCATGCAGAATGGAAATAGTCAAGTTATACCTACTGACCATCTCATGAATGGAGTGTATTTTATTAAAGCCACTAATAGCAAGTCAAGTCAAACGATACGATTTTTAAAGAACTAGTTTTACTTTATCTTCTCTTTAAAACTATAATCCATTTCGCTCCATGGTTTTGGTCTCTTATGGCTTAATGTCCTTTTTATAAGCTCCTCAAAAGTATGGGAATTTTGTTCTTGAGTAAGATGGATACACTCTAGATATCTGGAGAAACACATCCTTCTACCTTCAAAGCCTTGGCTAATGGGGTAATTAATATCTTCTTGTATCACTATCCATTTAATAGAATAGAGGAGCTCTTCGAGATCTAAATCTATTTTGTTTCCCAATTCATTATAATACTTTGAGCCATGATATTGTTTTACGAGTTTTAGGAGTTGAGGAGTGGGAGGAGTAGGCCTATAGTTCAGAAGAGTTTTGACCTTTTTAATTTCTATCCTTCCTGTTTGACTCAGTTCCATTAAAACATCACTAAGTTTCTCTGCATCTATCTTTCCATGGAGGATTTTATTATAAATATCAACTAAGATATTCGAATGTGATAAAGAGGTCTCTTTTCCCTTTCTATCCAAATCAATTCTGTAATCGTAGATTATTTTTGATCCTTTAAATTTAGATTTATAACCTGGGAAGGAAACAGAAATGATAGAATGGTTTTCACAAGTTTCTAATTTTATAAATTTGCTATTAAATTGGGATAATGATAGTGATTTCCCAAAATCATTTTTCTTAAAATTATCTTCTAAATATTTTTGTAGTAGTGAATAGCTCATTATTACAGTCTAGCTTGTTCTTATTGAATTGTATTAGGAGAGGGGATTTTAATAATAAATAAACTTCCTTTTCCTACTTCGCTCTCTACCTCTAAACTCCCACCATGTTTTTTTATGAAATCATAGCATAGATATAGTCCCAGGCCACTTCCTCTTTCGCCTCTTGTACCATTGGTGCTAATATTTTGTGTATTTACGCGGAAAAGCTGTTTTAGCTTATCTTGTTCTATACCAATACCACTATCTTTAATTTCAATAATGAGTTCGTGATTGTCTATTTTGGATAAAATTGATATTTCGCCTTCCTCTTGGGTGTATTTTATGGCATTATTAATCAGGTTCCTAATAACCAAATTAATCATTTCTTTGTCAAATTTTGCTGTGATATCGTTCTCACATTTGTTGACCATTTTAATTTTCTTAATCCGGGCACTTTCCTTAAATAACTGAAGTTTCGCACCGTTATATACTGAGCATTTTAGAGAAAAAATGCAGCATGAAACCTTGGGAATCCCTTGGTTTTATTGTATCTTTAGGTTACCACACAAAAAGTACAAAACATGCTACATTACGAAGATATCTCAAAAACAGAAGA
>NZ_JABKBZ010000083.1:0-21868 GCF_013166635.1 Lentimicrobium sp. S6
TGCGGAATCTTTCAATGCTAAAATAAAGCTTTTTAGATCTAACCTCAGAGGCGTTACGGATGTATCGTTTTTCCTCTTTAGATTATCAAAGCTTTTTTCGTAGTCCCCATAAAAATTAACTTGACCCCTATTATTTTAGTTGCTATTTTAAAACAGTTGATTTGGACATTATGATTGTTTCTTTTGGTTATTTACTCTCGGCTTGCAAATCCGAGTCAGCTTGTGAATCCATACATGCGTTTTCTTAGTGATGCCATTGAGCCTTTCTGTCTTAGTGGCTGATATTTAAAACATTGGTTTCTACATCCCCCGAAAAGCCAAATAATCAACCGGAGCAAAATCATCGTAGAGGATGGCCTGGTTTAAAGGAATGGCCTCTGTTACTCGTTTGGCTAATAAACTATCAATACTTGTGTCACTAGAAGAAAAAGCTGGACGAGTTTCTGATTTGATGGCGAGAATGATGGTACTTTGGATTTCTTCTCGTTTTTGCCCTCCTCTGTCAGCGAATAAATAGACTTGCGGGAAGACCTGCATAAAGGTTTTGAGTTCTGCTTGTAGGAATAAACTGGATTTTCCTTCTACCGCTTGTATCACATTTACCAAAACTACTCCACCTTCATTTAATAGGTCGTATTGTTTTTGTATGGCTTCCACAGTAGTTAATTGATAGGGAAGACTCACTGCGTTTCTGAAAGTGTCGCTATAGATTATATCGTATTTTTCTTCACAGGTGTTGATATAGGTTCTGGCATCCTCATGAATGATGTTTAAGTTTTTATTTTCTTTTAATCCAAAATACTCTTGAGCAACTCTGGTTACTTCCTCATCAATTTCTACCACATCTATTTTGGCTTCTGAATATTCATTCAAAAAGTATTTGGGAAAGCTATAGGCAGCTCCGCCCAGCATCAAGGTGTTTTTAAAATCGGGGTTGAAGTGTTCTGCCAATCTGAAATAGTACAAATAATTAAATGGAAGCGGTCGGTCACTTAAGCTCATTCCTCCAGCTCTTTGTCTTCCCAGTTGCATGATTAGAATACTGTCGCCACTTGAATAGTCTGTACTTGGAAATACCTTGATACTATTATATTCAGATTCAAATTGATAGGTATATGGTTGGTCTTTTTTTTTGTTTAATTGAAAAATTCCTAGAATAACGAGGAGGATAGAAATCCCAACAAAAGTCCATTTTTTCTTCATTAGAAATATGATAAGAGCAATGGCTATGGAGATAAAAAATAGTGTGACAAGTATATAGGTCAACGAGAAATTGGGTAAAAGGTAAAAACCAGCCAAAAAAGTCCCAAACAAACTACCAATGCTACCAAAAGCGAATACATTTCCTATGGTTTTTCCTGCTTTTGGTAAATCATCCAATAATAATTTGCTGATCATGGGAGAAATCATGCCAAAGAAAATACTGGCTGGAACAAATAATACAAAAGTAGAAATGATAGCAGAGGCTTTGATACCTCTCACATGTTGTAAAACCCATTCCAAGAAGTTATCTTTGATAAATAAGACCAAAAGCAAAGAAGCAGCTGCTCCTAGAAATGCAATGGCCGGTATTTTAATATCAGGATTCTTATCTATCCATTTTCCTCCTATAGAATATCCTAAGCTCAGGCTAGCTAAGACAAATCCAATTAAAGCTGTCCACACAAAGAAAGAAGTACCAATATAAGGAGCCAAAATCCGTGCACCAATAATCTCAAATACCATCACCATGGCTCCAGAAATAAAAGTCAATAAAAGAAGAAAGCTTTTTGATTTCATATTGTACTATCTTGTTGTTGTATCATTATTAGTACTAATGTACATTATTTTTTTGCTCCTTTTAGGGTTTAGGGGCTAACAAAAAAAATACCAAATGCACAATTAATTTCTATAATATTGAATTTTAGTTTTGCCCCAGCCCTAAAGGGAGCCTAAAATTCATGATTCTCCCTTTGAAATCTGATGGACATTAGAAATAAAATATCCTTCTATTTTTTTTCTTTGTGCCTCAGTGCCTTTGTGGTAAATAATTAAAATGCAAGATAAAAATCTTTTGTGACACGGCGATACTCTTCGGTATAATCATTCCCTTCTTCCCGAATAATGATGTTTTCCTTTGTCGTTTTGCAAGGTGATAATACAAACTCCAAAACCAAGCGATTGGCTATTTTAGAAGGCTTGGGCTGTATCTCCACTCTTCTTTGTAGATAAAACTGATAAGATGAGGCTATCTTAATAAATTCTTCTCCTTCGGTAAATGGGAGTATTAATGCTAGTTTTCCATGAGTGAAAAGAAGTTGACGAGCAGAATGAAGTAGGTCTTGGGAGCTTAAAGTATCATTATGTCTGGCTTTATTCCTGCTTTCCAATGGCGATTTTAAGGCATTCTCAAAAAATGGAGGATTGCTGATGAGGAGGTCAAACTTCTGATCTGATAGTTTTGCATATTCTTGCATACTGCATTCCGATGCTTTCAATCTGCTATTCCACTTGGAGGACTCAAAATTCTCCTGGGCTTGTTCCACCGAATCCTTGTCAATATCAATTGCCGAGATTTGAGCTTTCGATTTTTGAGCACACATTAAAGAAATGACTCCGCTACCACATCCAATATCCAATATTTTCCCATAGTTTTCCATCTCCACTAATGCGGCTAAGAGCACAGCGTCTGTTCCTACTTTCATGGAACTTTTATCATGAAAAACGCTGAATTGTTTAAAATTGAATGGCTTTGACATGGGTAAAGAGGTTGAGAGGTTGGGGTTTAGAGATTGGTTTTTTAATAGGGGATTTATATATTATTAGAAGTATTAAGCATTAAGCATTAAGCATGAAGGATGAAGCATTAAGCATGAAGGATGAAGCATTAAGCATGAAGGATGAAGGATGAAGCTTGGATTTTATCCGTCATCGGTCATCCGTCATCAAGCATCCGTCATCCGACTTCCGACTTCCGACTTCCAACTTCCAACTTCTAACTTCCAACTTCTAACTTCCTTTACTCCTCTTCCGCCAAATAAACGTCCAATAAACCCTCAGGTAGCTCCATTAAAATCTCTTTCTTTTTTCTATCTACATCAAGAATAAACTCATCTTTAATGGGGATAAGTACTTCTTTTTTCTCATGAAAAACTTGGAAAAGGGCTTGTTGGGGATAATCCAATATATGATCACACTTGCCAATAAGGCCGAAGCTTTTCTCAATAATATTGAATCCCAAAACTTCATGAAAGTAGAATTTGGTACCTTCAAGTATAGGTAAGCTAGCTGTAGGAAGATAAAGGAGGCTATTAACCAAGCTTTGAGCCATATCAATATCATCCACATCCTCAAAATAAACTACGGCAGTATTTTTAGAAGTATGAATCTGCATTTTATCGATAAAATAGGGGATGAGGCTTCCTCTATAATCCACGAATAGAGCATCTAGGCCAGCATATTCATGAGGGTTGTCTACATCTAAATAAATACTCAAACCACCTTGATGTCCGTTGGTTCTTGTAATTTTCCCTAGGTAATAACATTCTTCTTTAGTCATGGAAAGATATTTTTGCACGAAGTTTCAAGTTTGAAGCATGAAGGTTTATGCTCTTCTCCAAAATTTTTCGGCTGTTAATATTATGGCTTACAAAAATAAAAAAAACCGCCATGAAAGATCAGGGCGGTTCTTATTTTTAAGAGAAAAAATGCTATTCAGCAGTTTCTTCTTTTGCTTCTTCAGCAGGAGCTTCTTTGCTTGCAGCTTCTTCAACAGGAGCGGCAGCAGCTTCGGCAGCAGCAGCTTCAGCGGCTTTTGCAGCGGCAGCAGCTTCAAGAGCAGCTTGGGCATCAGCTCTTTGCTTTGCAAACTCAGCTTTACGAGCTTCGTTTACTTCAGCTTCAGCAGCTAAACGCTTCTTAAGGTCTTCTCTAGTAGTGTCTACTAAACCTTTAGCTTTTGCTTCAATCTTAGCTTCTTTTTCTGCTAACCATTCTTTGAATAAGATCTCAACCTTATCTTCAGTTAAAGCACCTTTTTTAACTCCTCTTAATAAGTGTTCTTTATATAAAACACCTTTGTAGGATAAAATTGCTTTTGCAGTGTCTGTAGGTTGAGCCCCAACTGTTACCCAATGCATTGCTCTTTCGAAATCTAATTCGATAGTTGCTGGGTTAGTCATAGGATCGTAAGTGCCAATCTTCTCTATTAATTTTCCATCACGAGGTGCACGACCATCTGCAATTACAATGTGGAAAAAAGGACGTCCTTTTTTACCTTTTCTTTGTAATCTAATTTTTGCTGGCATAATTGCTTAATTTTTAATTATTTATATACTTAATCTTAAAAATGGGTGCAAATATCGTAATAAGTATTGAATTAGAAAAGCTTTTTCCTTAAAAATCAATGATTTAATTCATTTTATATCATATCAATGGAAAGACCTAGTTTATGATGTTGGTATACAGAAGGATAGTGTTGAAATGATAAATATTGAAATCTATTAAATATCCGGTTTAAGTAGGTTGAATTATTTGCTTATCGAAAAGAATTGGCTATTTTTGCCGCGCAATTGGGCGAAATAAAAATAATTCGAAAATATTTCTCTTTCTATTTGATAGTATGGAAAATAGTATTATTTTTGCAGCCCTGAAAAATTAGACAAAATGGCAAAGAAGAGTAAAGAAGCAAGAGGACAAGTTATCTTAGAATGTACTGAGCATAAAGAAAGCGGTAAACCAGGTACATCTCGTTATATTACAACGAAGAATAGAAAAAACACTCCTGATAGATTGGAATTGAAGAAATTCAACCCTATTCTAAAGAAAATGACAATTCATAGAGAAATTAAATAATAAGAATATAAGATATGGCTAAGAAAGTAGTTGCGACCTTACAATCTGCCGGTAAAGACTGGGCAAAGGTAATACGTACATTAAAATCAGAGAAAACTGGAGCTTATTATTTTAAAGAAGATTCAGTACCTTTGGCACAAGCTAAGGAACTGATTAAAAAGAAATAATTGTAATAACAATTTCGGTATTACTGATGCCTTATCTGCTTAAATGATAAGGCATTTTTTCTATTTTTTAAAAATAATAATTATGGGATTGTTTTCGATTTTCAATAAAGAGAAGAAAAAGAGCCTAGATAAGGGTCTTGAAAAGACAAAAACCAGCCTGTTTGGTAAAATTACCAAGAGTATAGCAGGTAAGAGTAAGATTGATGATATAGTATTAGACGACTTGGAGGAGATTTTGGTTTCTTCTGATGTTGGTGTGGATACTACTCTAAAAATTATTGAAAGAATAGAAGCTAGGGTATCCAAAGATAAATACCTTGGAACATCGGAATTGAATAGAATGCTCAAAGAGGAAATTGCTGATCTTTTATCCGAGAATGAGAATCCTAATCTTCGAAATTTCAATTTTCCAGCTCAAGATCAACCCTATGTAATAATGGTGGTTGGAGTTAATGGTGTTGGTAAAACAACTACTATCGGAAAATTGGCTTATCAGTTTAAAAAAGCTGGAAAGAAAGTGGTTCTTGGTGCAAGTGATACTTTTAGAGCTGCAGCCGTAGAGCAATTGAAAATATGGGCTGGTAGGGTAGATGTGCCTATAGTGGAACAAGGAATGAATGCCGACCCTGCAAGTGTAGCCTATGATGCTTTAGAGTCTGGTGTTGCCCAAAAGGCTGATGTGATTATTATTGATACAGCTGGTCGATTGCACAATAAGATTAATTTGATGAATGAATTGGGGAAGATTAAGCGGGTGATGCAAAAAGTATTACCAGATGCTCCTCATGAAATTCTGTTGGTTTTAGATGCCAGTACTGGTCAGAATGCAATAGAGCAGGCTAAGCAGTTTACTGCTGCAACTGAAGTGAATGCTTTGGCATTAACTAAATTGGATGGTACTGCTAAAGGAGGGGTTGTTATTGGGATCAGTGAGCAATTCAAAATTCCTGTAAAATATATTGGGCTTGGTGAGAAAATGGAAGATTTGCAAGTTTTCGATAGAAACGAATTCGTAGATAGTTTATTCAGTTAGTTAAGCCAGAATAAAAAGATATAAAAAAAGGACGTGAATTTATTTTTCACGTCCTTTTCTTTTTTTTATATGCTGATTAGAATTTGGCAGCTCTTGCAAAACTAACATATTCTTTTTTAAGTTCTTTGTAAAGGTCTAAGGCTACATTGATATCAGCTCTTAGGTTGGTGTGGTCAGATATATTTTGGTCTGAAATATCGTTATCGCTCATCTTTTCTAAAGATTCTATATAACTGTCTTGTGCATTAATGCGGTCGTTGAAACTGTCGAAATGTTTTCTTTGAATATCAAATTTGTTTTGGAAATAATTTATTTTTTTTTGGAACTCAATGTCATAGCTCTTAAGACTAATGCTCGATAGCCATTCTTGATAAACATTGAGTTCACCTAAAATTATTTTCATTTCACTTTTCCAGAGCCTGTGCTCAAAATGTAATTCGCTAATATTATAAACTTTGGTTTCCATATATCTTGTTTTATTTTATACGAAACGAATATACGGAAAAATACAAGACCAAAGTCTTAGAATTTTGTCTTCGTTTTTTATTTAGAATAAATGGAAATTAGCTATTCTTTTTTAAGAAGCCATAAAATATAAGAGCTTGTGCGGAGGTATAAGTGCTGATTACCCAAATAGGTGAATAGGGAAGGTTAAACACAAATTTATTGATGGAAAGAAAACTATCCGATAATAGAAATAATCCAGAACCAGCTAATATATAATGGTAGCTAAGTCTAGGAGTTTGTTTTCTAATGATAGCAGTGAGTATAAGACCAAATAATGCTGTTGAATAAAGGAGGATGGCAATGATTAGAAAGTAATCTGGGTTTTGAGGAATTAATTTCCATAATATTAGAGAAGGCAGTGATAAGAAAATAAGCAGACCGAGTGATAAAATAGTAATTTGAGTAGGATTTAGTTTTATTGGCATTGCTCTGTCTTTTAGGTAAAGAATAATATAAAAAATGTGTGCCATCAAAAATGATGTGAGACCAGCCAAAAATTGATTAAATAAGGGCATTAAAAAAGCATCCCCTAGAAAACTGAAGACGATGGCAGCAAGATATAAATAGTCATTTTGTTTTGATGCTCTATTTTTAAACAAGAAATAGCCAGTAAATAAGCTGACCATCAGCATGGGTTTTAGGAAGTTTTCTAAAGTGTTTGCTCCTAAAAGTTGAGAAATAATTACAGAGATGCTTAAAACTATGTAGCAGAAGATAAATTTCTTAATCATGGTGCGAATATAGAGAGAAATAAAAAAGCGATTGAATTTCAATCGCTTTTTTTTATTTTAATTAATCTTTATTTCTTCAACCTGAATGACTTTTTTACTTTCTTGTTCATATAGATAAACTACTAAGGATAGTTTGTCTGTGACCCAGTCGTCACCCAATTGGAAGTTAGAAAAACTGATACTTTCATTATCTCCTGAATTATAGCTTGCGGAAGGTAGTGCTTCCCCCCAATTTCCATTAATGGCTCCTCTGAGCACATGCATATGAACATAGTCTTCTTCCATGCCACCCGGAACAACCTGAGGTTTAATAATGCTATCTTCTGTAATCCAAATTTGAACATTGCCTTGAGATGCAAAACCCTCGATGAAATCAAGATTGACTTCTCCGCTTAGTTTATTACCATTTAAAGAAGGGGTGATCTCTATATTGACCAGGCTGGTTTCTTCAAATTGCTTTGCAACCTCAGTGGCCCAACCATCTTTGTCAATTAGGTAATTGCCATCGGTATTGACTCTGTTCACCATTCCGGTTGGATAGGTTTGTACAGAGAAATAACTCTCGTATATGTCTCCAGCCTCTGTTCTGAAATCATAATCAAATGGCGCTGCACTAGGAGTTGCAAAGAAACCAGCATGAATGGCTACAACTATGAGTTTTTCTCCATAATTACTGGTGTCTTGTAGGGTATGAGCAATTTCATGTGCTAAAGGACAGTTTACACATTTCTGACCGGTAAAATCTTCTAAAAGAACTTTTTTGTTACCAACAGGTTTCTCAACTTCTTGGGTATAGGGTGCTTCTATCTTATCGCAGGCGGCGAAAGAAAAGCCAATTATTGTGAGGGCTAAAAATATTTTTAAAACTTTCATTTTCTTTTAGTTTAAATTAGAAACTACTGGTGATGGTAATTTTGAATCCATTGGATTTAGGCACTGCGCGACAAACTCCGCCTACGCATAATATGCCTTCTCTTTGACGACCATATGATAATAATACCCTGGTAGTGCCTTTGGTATAGCCGGCAGCTATTGTGGGGTAATGTAGTTTGTCGTATTTGTTTTCGTGATATTCTCCTTGATCATTAGTATAAGAGATGATTCCATCGTTATTTACATAATTGTATTGATCGGATACTGCAAGGAACCAAGTTGGAGCAAAGTTATACTCCAAGGTAGAAGCAATCCAATTTCCTTGATCTTGCTTGGTCAATAATTGAGATAGTTCCCAACGAATACTATGTTTTCTTTTAAATCTATAACTTAAATCTGTCACCCAAACAAAAGCCTCCACATTGGGTTCTCCTGGATGGCCTTCAATCACATCCATATTATAGGTGATCATATCGGCAGATGCAATCAATTTGAAATGCTTATTGATTTTTTTATTGATTTCGAACCCTAAATCTTGGAAGTAGACTTCATCTCCTATGGATAGGAATTTTGTTTCGTATCCTAGTGTTCCCGATTCGCCAATAGGAGTTTCTGAGTCGAGTTGTGATTTTTCGATGGAGCGAATGTGAGAGAAATTGATTTCAATTCCCATTCCGTATTTACCACCGAGTTTAGATTTTTTAGGAACTTTATAATTTAGGGTAGCTTGTATGGCTGCTTCTCCATTCACTTGGGTGGCATAGGGATACATGGCCGATAGGCTGTAGGTATGAGTCTTAGCATTTGGAGGGAGGAAATTGATAAACAAGGCATCTCCAGTTACTGATCTGTCAGATTTGAATCCCATATTGTCGATCCATTTTCCGCTTAAAGCAAAACCAAATCCTTTTTGTGAATAGGACATAGAAGTGAATAAACCTTGGCCATCTTTATAAATAAAATTATTAATGGCATTTGGGTCGTTGATTTTATGTGCATATTCTGTTTGCCAGAAAAAACCACCATGACTTAAATTAAATCTTGTTGACCATGACATTACATTTTCAGGTAATTTATAGATAGGATCTAAGTCAGCTTGATATTTACTAATTAACCCTCCGCCAAGTGTTAATTTGGTCTTAGAGGTCTCAAGACTTGAGAAAAGGTCATTAATGAAAAGATCGACATCACCACCTCTTACTATTCCTCTACTGTCTTTCTCGTATTTTTCCCAAAAGAATCTTTGTGTACCATAAATACCTTTGATAGTTACTCCTTTTGTGGGAGTTAGAATAATTCTGGCACCATCCACAGAGTTGTCATACCCTAAACTCCATTCTTCGTAGGCTCTAAATATCATTCCAGAGCCAAATTGCTCATAAAAGTTACCTACTGTTACATCAATGATTCCAGTATTGTATCTGGCCCATCTGTTTGCAAAGCCTTGACCCTCTAATCTTTCATCAAAACCAGCTAAAGGTGGTAGGTATGCTTCATAGCGAACGCCTGCGGAAAAGTTCCCAAGACGGTATATGATATTACCAAAGGCGTTCATACGGGCATCTTTACCGTTTATGTCTTCGGTGGTAATTCCTAATTCACTATCGGGTTGATACATTTGTGCATCAAGCTGAAAGCTTCCGCTTACTTGTCCATATTTTTGAGGACTCTGTGCAAAAGCAATTTGAGTGAATGCGAATAATATCGCAAATACTCCAATCGATTTAAGTATATGTTTTTTCATTCTATGATATGTTTATATCTTATGCTTCAAACTAAAGGTTCTGAATACTTAATCACGTGATTAATGTCCAGAAATATCTTCTCCGTTTGCAACTTTTTCAATGATTTCAATTAAATCTAATTCTGCACCTTCGGCAAAAGAAGTATGTTGCCAAACAATGTTTTTGTTTCCATCAAGAACAAAAGTATGAGGAATCATATTTACATTCATCGCTCTTTTGAAATCACCATTTGGATCTAAAAGAACTTCATAATCCCAAGCTTTACCATTTACTAGTGGTCCAACTTTTGCGGTAGAACGGGCATCGTCAATTGAAATAGCATATAACTTTACGCCAGTTTCTTCTTGCCATTCATCATATACATCGGCAATGGTTGTTAATTCTTTAATACATGGATGACACCATAAAGCCCAAAAGCTAATGATGATTGGTTTTCCGTCATTATCAATATCTGCTGTATTGAAAGATTCTCCAGTGATAGTTTTTACCGTAACCTCAGGTAATGTTTTACCAGCGTGATCTTGTGCGAAAATAACTCCAGTAAATAGCATTAAAGCTAAAATGATACTTAATCTCTTCATAATGTGTATTTTAAATTCAATTTGTGTTTGAGGTGTTTATTAGACATTTGTTGTATCTAAAATTTGTACAAGTTTACAACAATTTTTAGAAATAAAACAAAAGTTTCGAAAATATTTTAATAAGTATTCGTTTAAAAAAATAAAAATTTAGAAACTATTATTAGTATTGTTTGTTTATCCTAAAACTATGCCAATATAGGAATATTTTTTATGGAGATGTATATCAAATCTTAAATTCACGTAATAAATATGGTAAAACATAATGATTGTTTTTAGTTTTCTATAATTACTATTTCTACTCGTCTGTTTGCTATTTTCTCTCTATCATTTTTTTCGAATTCATATATCTTCTGTGTAGAGCCAAAACCCCTATAAGAAAGCCTGTTCTTGTTAATTCCATTAGAGATCAGGTAGGAATAAACGGCGAATGCTCTATTTACTGATAGATGATAATCCCCTGTTAAAGCATCATAGCCATCACTTCCATCATATTGGCAGCAAATATGACCTCTGATTTCAATTTTTATATTAGAATGGTTTGTAAGGGCTAGGTATAATTGTTCCAATTCGGGAATTGATTGAGATAATACATGGTGATTTCCAGGCTGGAAATTAATGTTTTTAGCTATTATCTTATCTCCAACTTCACCAGTAATAATTTGCTCATCTATTTTCTTGGGGATGATTTCTTTTTTCGTTGTTTCTTTGGTTTTTGCAACTTCTTTTATTTCGATTATTTCTTTTTGAATCTGATATTGATAAATGATAGCGGTTTTTCTGGAGGAGGCCAAACTGGAAGTTTGTTTTATAGATTCACCAAATCCTTTCACTTCTGAAAAAAGGTCAATAGGGAAGTCCATTTTTAGTAAAGTGAAATAAGAATAATAAGCTCTTTTATTTGAGAGTTTCTGGTTATATGTATTTGAGGCGATACTATCGGTAAAAGCATTTATTTTGATAGAAGTAATTTCAAGTTTTTCGAGCTTTTTGAGTTTCTTGAGGTGAGAATCTGTATTCTTATAATGATCTGTTTCGAAAAATAAATTTAAGGTGTCCGTCTGGATTTTGGTTTGAGATTGAGCAAAGATGAAGGAGTTCATAAGTGCAAATAGGCATAATAAAAAGATACGTTTCATATTTCGAGTATTAGGAAATATTAAAACGTATCTCATTACAATATATTGTTTCTGTTCATGGAGAACAGTTTCGTTAATTCTTTATTTATTTCAATAAAGCGCAGGCTTCCTTGATTCTAGTAGCAGCAATAGTCAATGTTTCAGATGAGGCTGCGTATGAAAGGCGCATGCAATTGTCATCGCCAAAGGCTTCTCCTGTAACTAAAGCAACATTTGCTTTTTCTAAAATATATATCACCAAGTCAGTGGCTGTATTAATGGTGATGTTTCCATCTGATTTCCCAAAGAAAGCAGTAATATTGGGGAAAAGATAAAATGCACCTGGAGGTGTATTAAGTACGAACCCATCAATTTCTGAGAGGAGGGAGATCAGTAAGTCTCTTCTTTCTTTGAAAGCAAGAACCATATCTTGGATTTCTTTGCACTCTTTTGGATCGGCTTCAAAAGCAGTTATAGCAGCTCTCTGAGCAATAGAATTTGTTCCAGAAGTAGTTTGTCCTTGAAGTTTAGTACAAGCATCGGCTATTTCTTTAGGGGCGGCAATGAAACCAAGTCTCCAGCCAGTCATTGCATATCCTTTTGATACGCCATTGACAATAACAACTTGATTCTTTACTTCTTCAAATTGTGCAATGCTTTCATGCTGACTGTCAAAGTTGATGATTTCGTATATTTCATCACTGATAATAATAATTTCAGGATAATCTTTCATCAATTGAGCAATTTCTTTTAGTTCTTCCTTGGTATAAACCGTTCCTGTAGGATTACAAGGAGAGGAGAAGATAATTGCTTTTGTTTTATTAGTAATGGCATTTTTAATCTCTTGCGGAGTGACTTTGAAGTCATTAGCAATATCAGTTTTTATAATTACGGGCTTTCCTTCTGCAAGCATCACCATGTCAGCATAGCTTACCCAATATGGAGCGGGAATCACCACTTCTTCACCTGGGTTTATAATGCTCAGAAATACATTGCTTATAGATTGCTTTGCACCTGTAGAAACGACTATTTGGTTGGCTTGATAATCAACTCCATTGTCACGCTTAAGCTTATTTACTATGGCTTCGCGTAAAGGTAAGAAACCAGGAACAGGTGGATAATGAGTATAATTCTCATCAATGGCTGTTTTCCCAGCTTCTTTTATAAATTCAGGAGTATTAAAGTCTGGTTCACCAATACTTAGATTGATAACATCAATTCCTTGCTCTTTCAGTTCACGGCTTTTCTTAGTCATGGCTAAAGTGGCCGACTCTGTCATCTGATTTAAGCGATTCGATACGATTCCCATAGTGTTGTATTTTTGTCTTGGCAAAATTAACTTTTGTTCGTGAATTAGCAAATGCGATTTTTAGAATCCTAACCAGTGGTTTACTGATTTTTAAGCAAAAAAGGGCTCCCGTTTCCAGTAGCCCATTGCAATTACTTCTCTTTGTGCTTTTTTTTTATTCGAACTCGAACCACTCTTTCACTAAATCTACTTTATCTATAGTTTCCGATAAGTGGATAAATTCATTATTTGTTGGATTATATCTATAATCTTTTTCCCATTCTTTAATATTCTCAATCAAGCTTTTGAATGCTTCTGCTATAAATTCCAATTCTTCGATAGTCATAGTAGGGTGAAGCGATAAACGTACCCAACCTGGCTTTGATGATAAATCACCTCTGTTAATCTTTTCAGTGATTTTCTTGGATTCACAGGAGGTGATTCCCATTAAGAAATGGCCATAAGTACCTGCGCAAGCACAACCTCCACGCAATTGAATACCAAACCTATCGTTGAGAATTTTAACAGCTAAATTATAGTGTATGTCTTCCATGTAAAAAGAGATAACGCCTAATCTATCTTTTAAATCACCAGAAAGAATATGCAGCTTTTCAATAGGATCCATTAATTCAAAAGCCTTTGCTACCAAAACCTTTTCTCGTGCTTCTATATTTCTGACTCCGATTTGCTCTTTTAGTTTTATAGCCAGAGCAACTCTAATAGCTTGCAGGAATCCAGGTGTCCCACCATCCTCTCTGGCTTCTATATTATCTACATATTTATACTCTCCCCAAGGATTGGTCCAGTCTACTGTTCCGCCTCCGGGATGATCTGGAGTTTTGTTTAAGTATAACTTATCATTGAAAATTAATACGCCACTACTGCCTGGGCCTCCTAAGAATTTATGAGGAGAGAAATATATAGCGTCTAATGTTTCTTCAGGATCTTCAGGATGCATATTCATATCTTCATATGGCGCATTGGCTGCAAAATCGATAAAGCATAAGCCTTGATGCTGATGCATTATTTTTGCTAATTCATGATAATCAGTATGAACACCAGTAACATTTGAACATGCAGAAAAACTTCCCATTTTGAATTTTCTATGCTCGTATTTTTTTAACTGTTTCCTTAATTCATCAGGATTTACCGTTAAGTCTTTGTTAGGTTCCAAAACAACCACCTCAGCATTGGTTTCGAGCCAGCTGGTTTGATTTGAGTGATGTTCCATGTGGGTAATGAAAACGATGGGGCGATCTTTTTCATTTTGAATGCATGATTTGCCTGAAAGAACTCCACAGTTTTTTAAGCCTAATATTCTTTGGAATTTATTGATGACACTTGTCATTCCATTGCCACTGGTAATTAAAATATCATCGTCATGAGCATTCACATGATTTTTGATGATTTTTTGAGCCCAATGATAAGATTTGGTCATTATTGTTCCTGTTTCGCTGGTCTCCGTATGTGTGTTAGCCACCCAAGGACCGAAATCCTCTTGAATTTTCTTTTCAATTGGGCTATATAATCTACCACTGGCAATCCAATCTGCATATACTACCTTCTTGTCCCCATAAGGTGATTGCATAACTAGATTGTTACCAATGATATTATTTCTGTATTTCTCAAAAAATTGGTCCATTCAATATTTTTTGACTGGTTATTTTAGTAAAGATTCGTAAATATTTTACAAAGTGCCTTGGTCATTCGTAAAAACTTAGCAAATATAGTATTTTTTTAGAAAATATTATGGAATGGATAAAATGTTAATTTTGGAAGCCTTGTTTTTAATCAGTTTAAATTACATGAATTTTAAATCATAGTAAATCAGTGGGATATGAAATTCTTGAGCTTGGTGTTTGTATGCATGCATGGTTTTGTTTATGCAAATATTTTAGGAGATTTTTAAACGGAACTCTTTTTTTGGCGCAAAAAGGCTGTGCAAAACCTAATTCGGCCTCTAAAATCGTTTAATATTTTTATTGATTCAAAACCATGTTTATTTAAAAGTTCTGAAAGTTCATTTCCATAACGTTCATTGATTTCAAGATATAATCTTCCATTAATATTCAGGTGTTTTTTTGCTTGAAGGATGATTTTTTCATAGAACAAGAGAGGATCCGAGTCTTTTACATATAATGCAGATTCTGGTTCGAAATCTACCACATTTTTGTGCATTTCTTTTTTCTCTGATTCAAGAACATAGGGAGGGTTGGAAATGATGACATCGTAATCTCCACTTAATTCTTCTTTGAGGATATCTAGTTGAATAAGATTGATATTGGAATTTTGAGCTTGACTATTCTTATAAGCCAGTTCAATAATTTCTGACTTAAAATCTATACCATAATATTCATTCTGTGGCATTGCTTTTTCCAATGCTAAAGGAATGCAAGCGCTTCCAGTTCCGATATCGAGTATTTTTAAAGCACTATTAGATTCTTCTTGGGAAATTATATATTGAACTAACTCTTCGGTTTCTGGCCTTGGTATTAAGGTATGCTCATTCACTTGAAGTTTAAGGTCAAGAAACCAAGTATAGCCAAGTATATGTTGTATAGGCTTTCCTTTCTTCAGGTCTTTAATGGCAAAATTGAATTTTAATAATTCCGATTCGCTCATTCCTTTATCTATGTTTAGTTGATAGTCCACTCGTTCAACTTCCAAGAACTCTTCGAATAACCATAAAGTAATGGCTCTTATTTCTTCCTCGGGATATATTCCGGAGAGCTCCTCCAAGGCAAAAGCCATGACGCTTTTATATTTATTGCTAGAAATACGCATTTGGCAAAAATATGGAGATTATTTAGAGCAAACCTATAGAATTTTGTAAATTCGCTTTTAAACTGATCGCTATGAACGAAATGATACCGTCTTTAAACCAAATTCAAGAAGAAAAGAAAGCTGCTGTACTCTGTATGGTCATAGAAAGTGTGGGCTCCACTCCACGTAAAGCAGGTAGTAAAATGCTGGTATTAAGCGATGGAAGTATAGAAGGTTCTGTTGGTGGTGGAGTGATAGAGCAAACGGTGATAGCGGAGGCTCTTCAGATGATGAATACTTTTCAGATAAAAACGATGGACTATGAACTGGGAAGTGATTTGAGTATGCATTGTGGAGGAAGTGTGAAAATCTATTTTGAAGCCATTAACTCCTTACCGCGTCTTCTTATCTTTGGGGCAGGTCATATTGGGAAAATGTTGGCAGAAATGGCACTTCCTTTTGGTTTCGATGTTCATTTAATCGATAATAGAACTGATATTTTCATAGATAAGAATAGTGCAATAAATTATATAGGTAATGAATTTCCAGATGCTTGGGAAAGTATGGAATTTCAGAAGAATGATTTTGTGGTGGTGACTACTTATAAACATGATTACGATGCTGGCATTGTTGACCATGTTTTATCAAAGCCGCATGCTTATTTAGGAATGATGGCTAGTAAAAGAAAGGCTGCCAAAGCTCAAAATAAATGGCTGGAGAGTGGTCATTCAGAAGAAGCTATTAATAAGGTGTATTCTCCAATAGGCTTAAAGATTCAATGTGAGACTCCTCGAGAAATTGCTTTAAGCATTTTGGCGCAGTTGGTTGATGAAGTCAATAAAATGAGAAAGGCATAATCATGAGAGAAGAAAGAAATAATATTGAGTTTCTATTGAATGATGAATTGGTGAATCTCAAACTAGATTCGGATTCAGATTTTTCATCTACAACTACTGTCTTAGAATGGTTAAGATCTAATTCTGATTATTTAGGTGCTAAAGAGGGTTGTGCCGAAGGCGATTGTGGTGCCTGTACAGTTGTTATTGTTGAGGAAGTAAATGATAAATTGATTTATAAAGCTGTGACCAGTTGTATCTTATTCTTGCCTTATCTGCATGGAAAGCAATTATTAACGGTGGAGCATTTATCGAAAACGGTAAATGGAGAATATGAGCTTCATCCTGTGCAAGAAGTATTGGCAAAATATAATGGAAGCCAATGTGGTTATTGTACACCAGGAATAGTGATGAGTCTATTTTCGTTTTATAAGAACCAAGAAACGGAGGAGGATATACAAAATAGTTTGAGTGGTAATTTATGTCGTTGTACGGGTTATGAAAGCATAAAAGAAGCGGCTATTGAGATTGGTGACTTAAATTATGTTGACGAGTTTGCCTGTAAAGAAGAGAAAACCATTGTTCAGTTAAAGCAATTAAAGAAAGATATAGAAGCATTTCATTCAGATCATTATATTCAGCCTTTGAGTTTAGAGGAGGCTTTAAGGATAAAACAAGAAAAACCTGAGCTATTATTAATAGGAGGTGCTTCGGATATAGCCTTATTAAAAACAAAAAAACATCAAGATTTAGCAGCCATATTAGACCTTTCCAATGTGAAAGAGTTGAAAGAGATCAACAAACATGATTCCTATTGGGAGATAGGTGCAGCTGTAACCATGGAGCAGCTTAGACAAGAGATGACTAGCGATTGGCCAGATTTTAAGAAGATGTTAGATGTGTTCGGAAGTCAACAAATTAGGAATGTGGCTACCGTTGGAGGAAATGTGGGTAGTGCTTCTCCAATTGGAGATTTATTACCCTTGTTAATGGCACATCAGGCAGAAATCATCATTCAGAATAAACATGAAGCCAGACCAGAAAGTTTAGATGAGTTTATTTTGGCTTATAGAAAAACAAGTTTAATGCCCGATGAGCTGATTTCCAAAATCATCATACCTATCGACAAAGATTGGATTTTTTGGTCGGAAAAAGTAAGTAAAAGAAAACAACTGGATATTAGCACCCTTAGTGCCGCTTTTGCTGTTCGGCTAACCAAAGATAAGAAAATAGGTGCTATTATACTTGCCTATGGTGGTATGGCAGCTATCCCTGTTCATGCTACCTTGGCTGAAGAATATCTACTTGGAAAAGAAATAGAGGAGGCTCATTTTGAAAAATCAGCCCAGCTGATTACAGAAGAATTTCAACCTATTACCGATGCCCGAGCTTCAAAAGAAGGACGAGCCATTTTAGCAGCCAATTTGTTGCGGAAGTTTTATTTTTCTTTTGATTTTTGAAAGAATAGTGCTTAAAATAATCTAGAATATTTCTAAATATGAATAGTAAAATACTGATTAATAATCAATTGCCATTTATTTGTTTTCCATATGGTTACGTTTTACTAAAATATCATATAAATAGATATAACACTACTTAAAATTAAAAATTATGGAAAGAGTAAAGAAAAATGTGATATTATTATTTTTCGTTATTCTACTAGGGTTTTCTTGTTCAAAAGATGAAAAAGTAGATCAAGTTAAAATTTATGAAGTTGAGAATTTTGTTGAATTGTCTAAAGTTATTGAAATTGCTGAGAATTTAGAGTTTACAAATAAAAATGCTGAGTCTGAACTTAAAAGCTCAAAAATAAGTAAAACTATATTAGATACTTATGAATTTGAGAATGATTATGGTAATACATCCTTTTATCTAATTAATTATGTAGAGGGTGGTTTTATAATAATTTCAGCAGATTATAGAACTCAACCAATTCTAGGGTTTTCCCATAAAAATAATTTTGAAGTTGATGAAAGCAAATACCCGGATGGATTGAAATTTTGGATTGACGATGCAATTGATCAAATTAGTGATATTCAACTATCAGACATTTCGCAATCACAAAAACAAAAAAATGCTTGGGAAAAAGTACAACAATATTTTATTGAAGATATTGGATTGATGAAGAACGAACCAATTGATGATTGTTATAATCATACCGATGTTTATACCAAGGGACCTTTATTAAGTTCTGAATGGAATCAAACTGGCGGATTTAATAATAATTTGCCGTATATGACATGTAATGGATATACTTCACATGTTTATGCAGGATGTGTGCCAATAGCAATGGCTCAGGTGATGAAATACCATGAGCATCCAAATAATTATAATTGGTCATCAATGCCATTAGATTATGCAACAAGCACTACGGCAGCATTTATTGAAGATATACATGATGCAATTGGCTGTTATTATTCAGGTCAACCTACTTATGATTGTGATGGAACTGGTGTAAATAGTTCGGCAAATATGGGCATAATTTTGCAATTGCATTTTGATTATTCAATTGCATTAAAGGCAGACTATAATTATAATACTGTAAAAAGTAATATTAACTATAATCGACCCGTTTTATTAAGTGGTAGTAATAGCTCTGGAGGACATATGTGGGTTTGTGACGGTTATCGAGTTTATAATCTATATTTTGATGATTGTTCTGGATATAGTTATTTACATTTACATATGAATTGGGGATGGCAAAACGGACTTTATAATGGCTGGTTTAATTGTGGGAATTTTAATTCCGGAAATACTAGTTATAATAGTAATAAAAAAATGATTTATAATATAATACCATAAGATTATGAAATATATATATATTATTATAATTGCAAGTGTATTGATGTCTTGTAATAAAAAAAGCAGTGATGTTGAAGAACAATATAATTTAGATGTTGGATTTGAGTTTTCGATTGTTAATACTCAAAATCAGGATTTGTTAGATACTATCACAGAAAATCATTACTTAGAATCTGAAATTAAATTGTTTTATCTTGTAAATGGAATTTTGGAGGAGCCAAATAATCCACAGTATGATCATCCGAGAAATTTTAATATTTATTTACATCAGAATGAATATAGAATTGGACTATCAATGAATCATAATGATCCTTCAGATAAAACAACCACTTTTATCCATTGGAATGATAATGATGTTGATACATTAGAAACATCACTTAATAGGACCAATAATGCAATTCAGAAAAGAAAAGTGTGGTTAAATGGAGTGCTTATTTGGGATTGGACAACAAATGAAGAGGGTTATTTTCAGATAGTTAAGAATTGAATAATAAATCAAATTTAAACAAAAGCCAGAACTATTATTAATAGGAGGTGCTTCTGATATAGCCTTATTAAAAACAAAAAAACATCAAGATTTAGCAGCCATATTAGACCTTTCCAATGTAAAAGAGCTGAAAGAGATTATAAAACAGGAAAGTTATTGGGAAATTGGAGCATCTGTCACCATGGAGCAATTGCGTCAGGAGATGGCCAATGATTGGCCGGATTTTAAAAATATATTAGATGTTTTTGGCAGCAGGCAAATTAGAAATGTAGCTACCATCGGAGGAAATGTAGGAAGTGCATCGCCCATTGGGGATTTACTACCATTATTGATGGCTCATCAAGCAGAAATCATTATTCAGAGTAAGCACGAAGCAAGGCCCGAAAGTTTAGAGGAATTCATTTTGGCTTATAGAAAAACCAGTTTAATGCCCGATGAGATGATTACGAAAATCATTATTCCAAAGGATGAGGATTGGCTTTTTTGGTCGGAGAAAGTGAGCAAAAGAAAACAACTGGATATCAGTACGGTGAGTGCTGCTTTTGCACTACGATTAACCAAAGAGAAGAAAATAGGAGCTATTATATTAGCCTATGGAGGAATGGCAGCCATGCCGGTTCACGCTACAATGGCTGAGGAGTATTTGCTAGGAAAAGAAATAGAGGAGGCTCATTTTGAAAAAGCTGCCAAGTTGATAACAGAAGAGTTCCAACCGATTACAGATGCTCGAGCCTCAAAAGAAGGACGAGCCATTCTAGCTGCTAATTTGTTGAGGAAGTTTTATTTTTCTTTTGAATTTTGAAAGAATACTAGATGATATATTTAGAACGCTTCTAAAATACATTTGTAATATTCATAAATATAGGTGGTTAGTATTGGTTTGATGTTTTTTTTGGTTTTTTGTGGTACGTTTTAAGTAAATATGGTATTAATAGGTATATATTAACTTAAAATTAAATGTTATGTTTAAAAAGAATTATTTATTTATTTATTATTGTTGGTAGCATTTCAATAATTTCATGTCAAAAGACAGAAGAGACTATTCTTGAGAAAACGGAAGTTATTGATGGTATAAAAGTAGTTAATTTAGATGCTCCTAATAAAAGCAATATTCAGATGTTAGAGTTCTCAAGTTCACAGCTTTTTACTCAGACTCTTAAGAACTTACAAGAAGAATTAGAACAGTGTGATAGTGTCTTTTTGTCAACTTATAGTTATTTAAGTGATAGTTTATTGAATGAAAAGGAGGATGAGATAGGGTTTGATGAGTGGCAGCCATTAAATGATTTTATAAATTATTATGGGTTTACAAACTCAATGAAGCTCTCATTTGAACAGGCAGAAGCAGATTGGTTGGATAATGAAGTATTAGATACACTAAACTCTCCTCATCAAGAGTATATTTTTGGTATTGAAGAAATGACTTTGCTAAATTCTGAAGGAGAAGTGAAAATAGGAGACTCAATACTAAAGTTAACTAGTAGGGGATTTGTTTATATAACAGATGGTGATCTTGTTAAACTGATTAAGGTGAGGGATGAAGATTGGTCTGTTTTATCTGACCCTAATGTAATTTCAAATATAGATCTAAGTAAAGGGACATGTGCAACTTGTGATGGATGGGAACGTGATTATAATTGGGATTATTATGATAATGATAAAAAGAAAGTTTATATGCAAATATCATTTCATGCCTATCCTTGGTATGCTGTATGTAAATCAAAAATAGTTTCCTACAAAAAATATTGGTATGGGTGGGGAAGATATAGGAGGACTTTGGGGGCTAATAATCAGGCAGCCTTTTGGGATAGTAATTGCGCTGCTGGTCCAAATAATTATTATACAGATTGGAAATATAAAACCAGAAGAAGCTATTCCCGATATCATTTCGAATGGAGTTCGAATACCATGTACAAAACAAGAAGTGGATATTGCTATGGACAATTTTATTATGCAGGTATATATAATTATAGGGTTACCCATTTAGTTCACAAATAGTTGTATATGAGTATATTATTTTGTAAATTGTATTCAAATTCAGGAACGATGAGGATACTAAAAAACATTGATAGACAGACGTTTAAAGAAAGATTTACAACAAAAGAAG
>NZ_JABKBZ010000084.1:0-20521 GCF_013166635.1 Lentimicrobium sp. S6
TCCTCCGGAAAACACTAAACCTTTGAAAGTAAGTATAAGTATATCAACACAATAAAAGAATATGAGTCATCTTAATGGAAGAATTATGCATCAATCAATCAAAAAATCAGAAATAATCAGAATAACGACCCTGCTAAAATCAAAAAACAGAAAAGCTCTTGAATACTTCTAAGATTTGCTAGAAAAAAATTGAAAAAAAAATAACTACACAAGAGCTGTGGAGATATCATTGCCCAAATTGATTCCACAATATAAAAGGTAGGCTTTACGGCTTCGTTGCCGGTTTACGTTCAACACACAGCACATATTCAGCCCCTCTTGGCCATAAGTAAATGCTTAGCTCCACGGCTTAGGGCTGAAAACGATGCTTAATTGTTGGGCTCAGTTATTTATTTAAATCTATCTGGTTTTTTCAAATGGTAATCAGTTGCATCCTGAAATGCTTTTGCAACGGCCATCAGTTTTACTTCCTGGAATGGTTTGCCAACAAATGTCACGCTTGTTGGTTGTCCATTTTTCAGGAATCCGCATGGAACGACAACGATAGGAAGTCCAGTGACATTTGTACTCCAGTTTGTAGACCAGGTCATTTCTATATATACGTCAACATCCTTCATTATTTCGTTCATTTCCTGAATCATTAGAGTCCTGTATCTAGCTGCCTGAAGGTACTCTACAGCAGGAACAAAACGATGTGCACGGTGATAATTTGGCCATTTCTGATCTTCAACCTGGTCATCTATTGTACTCCTGGTAAATTCATCGAAGGCAGCTGCGGCTTCCACTTCCAGCATAATCCCTTCGTTCAAATGTGGTAACTGAATATCAAGTGGAATAAGATCAAATCCCTTTTTCTTAAAAAACTCAAGAACTTTCTTTATGTAGGGGCTACGAGGTTCAAACCATCCTTTTTGGTCTTTATCTTGCTCGATACCCTTTTCCTCTTTGTCAAAATAGGTGGAATGATATCCTATCTTTAGGTCTTTGATATCATAATTCGCATCCCAATTAAAAGGAAGGTCTACGACAGAATTATCGTATGAATCCGAACCTATTATCACGCTAAATATAGCCGCACAGTCCTCTACTGTTCTGGCTATTGGAGTAACCTTGTCGAAACTCCAGCTAACCGGCATACATCCATACCTACTGACCCTGCCAAATGTCGGACGTAAACCTGTAACACCACATACATCAACAGGTGATACCATTGATCCATTTGTTTCGGTGCCAATACTAAAAACCACACAGCCAGCTGCTACTGCAGAAGCAGGACCTGCAGAAGAACCTCCTGATGATCTTAATGTCCATGGACTTTTCGTTCTGCCCCCATACCACTTTTCTCCGGATGCCAATTCTCCTGTTGAGAGTTTAGCTACCAAAACTGCTCCGGCTTCTTCTAATTTCTGTACTACGGTAGCATCAATATTTATTGTTCTTTCCTCAAAAACCTTGCTGCCCCATGTTGTTTTATATCCTTTAACAGAAAACAAATCTTTTATCCCATAAGGTATTCCATGCAGTAGTCCTTTATAGTTTCCCAAACTAATTTCTTTGTCAGCTTTTTTTGCTTGATTAATTGCAAGGTCTTCTGTTAGGGTAACAACGAACTTAAGCTCTTTATCATATTTTTTTAACCTCGATAGATATAATTCTGTCAACTCAAGAGATGTGATCTGCTGTGTTCTTATCAGATCGGCTAGTTGAAGCAAAGAATAAAATGCCAGATCTTCAATATTTGCTGGACGTTTTATTTTTACTTCTGAGAATACAAGAGGTTTTTCCTCTCTATTTGATTTAACTCCAGGAGGCATAGGATTAAATACCATTGATGGATACGAGTAATAACTCAGGTGCTGTTCTCTGAAATTTTTGTACATTTCAGTATTACTCTTGACCTTTTCTAAAATTTCATTTCTTTCTTTAATGCTTAATTGAATATCTGCAATATTTTCTGCAGATCGAAGTGTTTCAATAGTGATACTATCGTCTTCATCATTTGATGGGGAGGTACTGCAACCAAATAAAATAGCTGAGAATATGAGAAAAACAACTATTTGCTTAAGAAGTATTCTCCCAGAATGCTCCGTTTTATTAGTTCCAAAATCTTTGTTTTTCATTCTCATTTATTTTTGTGCTAAAAAGTTCAGCAAGTTAACTATGTATACGATGTATGTTGAACGTACCTAATTGAGCCCAACGTTTTGAATATGATGCGTGCCGCATCTTGTTCAATAAGTTTTATTATGTTTCTATACCTTCAAATTTACTTTTTCTTTTCTTAGGATTACTTAACTGCGGCATGAATTATATTTGTTGTTGAACTAAACCTCCCTTTCGGGAGGTAGTTTTCGATCTATATCCGTATTGAATACGTATAAATCTCATGTTTAATAATTTAAAAAATTTAAATCATGAGTAAAATTACTATTTATTCTGAAGCCTGCAACAAAGTTGATGGCTTTAGAGCTATGGGAGAAGAGTTTAAGCGTAAACTTATTATCAATGGACGATCCAAGTCTACACACGAGAATTATTTACGGCAAATAGCTAAACTGGCTCTTTATTACAAGAAAAACCCGCTGCATTTAGACATAGATGAGCTGGAAGAGTATCTGTATTACCTGATGCAAAGAGATACTGACGCCTTAAGTTCTTATAAACATTTGGTTTATGGTTTGCGAAAGTTGTACTTTCTTTTTGACAAAGAAGAGCTTTTGCTAAAACTGCCCAAAATAGGCCGACCCAAAAAACTTATTACCGTACTCTCTCAACAGGAAACAAAAGAGCTAATAAAAGCTCCTGTTCACATTAGGGAGAAAATCATGTTTGGTCTTATTTACGATACCGGAATGCGCATTTCTGAGGTGACAAACCTACTGATTAAAGATGTTGATCTGGATAGAAAGTTAGTGCATATCAGGCGATCGAAGAATAAAAAAGACCGTTATATACCCATGTCAGCACATGCCGTGCGAGGTATTAAAAAACATTTAGCCATTAACAGCCCCAAAGATTATTTGTTTGATAATTACAGCAGAAAAGGGATTCCTATTAGCAAAACCCGAATACGAACCTTGTTAAAAGAAGCCCTTGAGAGAACCAATATTATTAAGGAAGTTACTGTTCATACTTTGCGACATACCTATGCCACACACCAACTGGAAGCAGGACAGAGTATTCTGGTTTTAAAAGACTTGCTCGGTCATTCCAGTATTCATAGCACCTTAATGTATTTGCATATTGCTCAATTAGATGCGGTAAAGAAATTTGGTTGCATGGATATTCTTTTTGGTTCATCAAATGAATAAGCCAGCAGAACTGGCTACTGTTATTGACAACTTTCTTCCTTCTTTTAACTCCAACCACAAACTACCGGCATACAAGATGCGCACTCTGGATGCTATACAAAAATGCAGAACAGAATATATGGGAGGACATATAGAAGCTTGCCCTAAATGTGGTGATATTCATGAAGCTTTTAACAGTTGCCGTAACCGACATTGCCCAAAATGTGGAGCCATTGATAAGGAAAAATGGATTATTAATCGTGAAGCCGATTTGTTGCCTGTAAAATATTTTCATGTGGTTTTTACTGTGCCTCATAAACTCAATAGTTTATTTATGCGCAATCAGAAGGTACTATATCATCTCCTCTTTACATCATCATGGGAGGTACTAAATGATTTTGGCAAAACTAAAAAATGGATAGGTGGAAAACTTGGTGCTACGGCTATTTTACATACTACCGGACAAAACCTAAACTACCATCCTCATATCCATTTTATTGTGCCCGCAGGAGTATTAATGGCTAATGGGAAGTGGAAAAACGCGCGCAATAGAGGTAAGTATCTTTTTAATGTAGAAAGCTTGAGCAGTGTATTTCAGGCCCGTTTTGTGGAGCAGCTACATTTGCTCAAGAAAGAGAAAATCATAAGCGGCTGGATTCCTAATGGATTATTCGAACACAATTGGGTAGTATATGCCAAGCAAGCTTTTGGTGGACCCAAACAAGTGTTAAACTACTTAGGAACATATACGCACAGAACTGCTATATCAAATGACAGAATACTTACTGTGGATGACCAAAAGGTAGTGTTCAGTTGGAACGATTATAATAAAGACTATCAAAAGCAAATATCATCCCTAAAGGGTGAAGACTTCTTAGGTTTGTTTTGCCAGCATATCCTCCCTCCCGGGTTTACCAGAATTAGGCACTATGGTTTCTTGTCTAGTGCTTCTAAACGAAAATCATTGGCTATTATTCGTCATAATCTTGAGGTGACAAATCTACCAGAAAGCAATACTTTGACTTGGCAAGAAATTGCTTTTAAAAAGATGGGGATACAGCCTGGTATTTGTAAATGCTGTGGCGGTGAAATGATCATTATTCAAACTTTTACCAATAAGTTTAGAAACAATCATCAAAGAGCTCCTCCGGAAAACACTAAACCTTTGGAAGTAAGTATAAGTATATCAACACAATAAAAGAATATGAGTCATCTTAATGGGAGAATTATGCATCAGTCAATCAAAAAATCAGAAATAATCAGAATAACGACCCTGCTAAAATCAAAAAACAGAAAAGATCTTGAATTACTGCTAAGATTGGCTATAAAAAAATTGAAAAAAAATAACTACACAAGAGCTTTGGAGATATCATTGCCCAAATTGATTCCACAATATATAAGGTAGACTTTACGGCTTCGTTGCCGGTTTACGTTCAACACACAGCACATATTCAGCCCCTCTTGGCAATAAATAGGTCCTTAATCTCACGGCTTAGGGCTGAAAACGATGCTTAATTGTTACCAAACGTATTTTCTACTTTCCTTTGAATATTTCTAATTGTGTTGACCTAATTCTTATAAGTCAATTTGTGGATGGATTTAATTGAATTCCTGATTTAATACAGCGTTATTATATTTAGTGGTGGGCATATTCTGATTATAACTTTTAACGTTAGTTTTGAAATTACTTTTGTGAGATCTTGCCGCAGCAGGTATTGGTATTGTCTCGGTGATTGTATTGATATCAATTTGTGTTTTATTATGTTCGTACGTGCTTGTGTGGTATTTTGCTTCAAATTGACCGATTTTTTTATCTTCGGTTGTATAAACTAAACCTAATGATTCCATGACGCTTTGCCAAGAAACTTCACTTAATCCAATGGCTCGTTTAATTTCATGAACAAACTTATTATAATCTCCTGTGTGCATAGTGGAATTTGCATAAAGGATTGGTTCTAATGTTCCGAAAGGTGTGATGATTGTTTCAGGGATTGGTTGCGTTCCATATACTCCTGGTTCGATATTTATTCCAGTTCCATTAAGTTGTGTTGCTGACTCTATAAAATTGTGAACATTATTTTCATCGGCCTGGAATTGTGCGAAGCTATTTCTGAGCCAAATTTTGTCGCTTTCACTAAACGCACCTAAATAGTATTGAATTGTTTCTTGTTGTCTAGTTCCGTTTCGGGCTTGATCTTTGATATGTTGCGCACTTAAACCATCGAAATCTTGTAATACGAATCCAAAGTTTCCATTGTGAATTGTATCGTTGATATCTGTTACTTCCGATAATGGTATTGAATTCTCCTTAGAATTATTTGCTAGTGATGTAATTGCATTAATGAACCGTCTAAATATCCAACAAACAAATGTTGTTGGATGGTCGTTGGGAAGTGTAATTACCCAACAGTTAATTTTCAGTCATCCTGAAAGAATTAAAAAAGCTATTCTTTATGCAACTGGTGCTAATGGAAGTAGTGTGGCAGAGGACCTTAAGGGAAAGACTCTTGATAATCCTACTGTTAAAAAGCAAATTGAAGCAACAACTAAATGGCAAACTCCAATGAATAAACTTCCTGAAATAACAAATCAGGTGATGTTATTAGTAGGTACTTCAGATATTATTGTTGGGACAGATGATTCAAAAGAAATAGCAAGTCAGATTCCTGGTGCTTGGTTAGTACAATTTAAGGGAGCAGGGCATTTACTTATGGCTGAGATACCTGTAGAATTTGCAAATACTGTGAGTTATTTCCTAAATACCAATGAAAATTATTCACCACTTAAATAACTAAATAGTATTTACATAAGAGTATTACAAGAATCATTAGTTACACTAAACTAATTACTCCAGCATAAGTAAAAACAAAAATTACGAATATATATTTCCAATTCTTATGGGCATCTTTTAGATCCATAAACTGAAAAACAACAGTTAGAAATTTAATAATTGTTACCAATAAGATTACTTGTAAAGTCCACTTGGAAATTATTGGCGAGTATTCAGCAAGCCAAAAGTTTAAAATCATCAATATGACTAAAACCAACCAAATAAGAGTATTTTTCGTATTCATAGGATTATTGATGATTAGTTAAGTAAATAGATAACAGGAAATAACAATATCCAGATTAAATCACACATATGCCAGAATACTCCACCACCTTCAATATCCAAATAGTTTGTTGAACTATATTCTCCCTTATTTAATTTAAACAGAAGGACAGAAAGGATAATAATACCTAGAACAACATGAATAAAATGAAAACCCGTTAACATCCAATAATAATCGAAGAAATCACTGGAACCAAAAGAATGGCCACTTTCAATTTTTAAACTATACTCCCAAGCTTTTACCAATAAAAATACTAAACCACTTACTATGGTTAATATTAAAAACAAAGAGGCTTTCTTAGTTTTATTATTTTTAAGAAAAACTAATGATGAAGCCATAAAATAACCACTTGTAATTAGTATTATAGTATTAAATAAACCAATATTCTTACTCAAAATAGACTGAGATGCTAAGAAAGTATCATAATTCTGATGAAAATCGTGGCGAAAAACAATTAGTGCCATACCAAAAGTAATTAGTTCCACTAAAACTATTATCCAAATTAGTATTCCTCCTGGAGGATATAAAAATGATTTGTTGTTAGTACTCACTTCTTTCACTATTAATGATTTTGAATTCTCTGATAAAGAGTAGTTAGCGATTGTAATAGCATTTCAGGATGAGATAATATGTTGTAATGATTTTGTCCAAACATTTGTGGTAAATAATACCTTGCTGTTGACTCAATTGCTACTGCATAAGTATTAATATGAAATTCATGCATTTCTCTAAGAGCCTGTTTTACATCAGCAACTCCATATCTTCCTTCATATTTATCATAGTCATTGGGCTTTCCATCGGATAATAGAATAACCCATTTATTTTGCATGCTTCTCTTGCTAATTAATGACTTAGAATGCCTTAAAGCAGGTCCTATACGAGTGTAACCTTTTGGTTCAACAGCGGCAATATTTCTCTTTGATTTTGTCCAATCTTCATCAAAACCCTTAAATTAACCCGTTAGTTCTGCGTGTTTTTCAGCCCAAATCTCACTATTTATAGGGTTTCTGTGGTAATTTGGAATAATCGAACTCAGGTTATTACAGTTTAAAAGAACAAAATCTGCCCCCTAGAACTTAAATGCTGCAAAAAACATGGGCCCTAGTTCGTTCGATTTGTTTTCGTAGTGTTCGATCCCGGTTTTGCCGTTGTCGTAATTTGAGTAAAGCCAGCGGTAGCCCAATTGAAGATCTAAAAAACGTGTTGCCTCAAATGATAATCGTGCAAGCAAATTACTTGTAAATTTCGACCCGACAGAAAACCCACCAATATCTGCTCTAAAATCAAATCCCCATTTTTTATGAAACTGTATTTTGTAGCGTGCGCCAATTAGAGGATCAATATAGGTTGTGGTATGTTTAATTGGGAAGAAATACAGTGTGTCTAAAAAACTTTCTTCGGTAAGTCTCAAATCATCTTTTATTTGGGTGTATCTCATACCAACCATCACCTCAACTTTATTGTTCGATGTTTCGGATGTAAGCCGATATGCGCCCAATGCTTCCAATTGTAATGTTGTCAAAGTGAAACCTGCCTCAAAGTCGATAGTTGATATGTTGGGTAATTTTGGAAAAAAAGTATATTGTGCTGTTTGCGTTAACTCATCCTGAAGGTACAAGACATCTGTTAATACAGTCCATTTACCTTTCCCAAACTCAAAATGGAATAGAAATACACCAGTTAAATTGGAAAATATCTCATTGAATGGTGTTTTAGTATTTACTGTAACTGGTCCTAAAACCACATCACTATATATACTTGGTGCCCAAAAATAAGGGGCTATTTCAAAGTGCCACTTTTTTGTTTGTCCCTTAGTTTCAATCTTAGTTGTTACGTCCTGAGCATTTGCGGGGATTATAAAAATAAAACTACTGATAAATACAATAATAGATACTGCTAAAGGTCTCAAAATATGCGATTTAGTTTTCATTAGACTCATGTGTTTCATTTTAATACGAGTAAATATTTCTAATTATCCTTTGATACATGTTAGGTAACAATGAGGTTATCAATATTTTTACTTGAAATACTTAATTAATACAGCTGCAACTTCATTTGGCTTTTCTGATGTTAATGCGTGACCTGCACCAGGTATTTCTATGTATGTAACCTGATCGCCAAGTTCGTTTTTAAGTGCTCGTCCCGCTTTTTCTGGGGGAGCCACAAAATCTTCCATTGCCTGAACAAGTAAAAATCTTTTTCCCCCAGCTTTTTTATAAAAATCACCGTTTATTGAATTTGAAGCATGTATTTCAGCAGCTGCCAATTTTGGGTACCAGCCATTCAACCAAATAGAAGCATCATTTCCTTTTGCAAAAAAAGCACAAGCGATCATCTTAACTCGCTCATCATCAGGTAAGCTCATAGTAAAAGAACCTCGCAGGCATTTTTGGGCTTCTATATCCAGTTCAAATCCACCTCCAGAAGCTAAAACTGCCAAACCATCAACATAATTAGGGTACATAGTAGCAAACGTTCTTGCTAATCGGTTTCCAAAAGCATGACCTATAATATGTAATTTCTTAATTCCTAAAGAATCGAGAGTTGTCTTAATGTCATTTGCCATATCTTTTAAAAGAACATTTTTAGGAGTTAGATCCCCTTTACTTCTTCCAATTCCTCGTGGCTGAATAAGTACAACCGTATAACCAGCCTCCACTAATTTTGTAGTTATTGTTGAATTGTATAATTCAGTAAAATCTTCTACACCACGACCTAATGAAGGGATAATTGTAATATATTTTCCAGTTGCCCCTTTTTGTTTATATATTCTAACGTGGTTCGAAACACTATCTTTTTTTATAATAACATCTTTAGTCAAATAGCTATCTGCATTTTTTAGAAGAACAGCTTCACTGTGTTTATTTTTTTTATTATTTTGTTGTTTATTTTCTTGTGCATTACACGAAATAATGGCCAGCGCCAATACTGCTATTAATATATACTTTGTTGTCATATTTTATTTGATTAAATTATTGTTTACTTTAAAATAAATATTACTGTACAGTAATTGAGTTAATTTTCAAAGACTGCACAGTAAGTATTTTTCAACTATTTTAAATTCACCTGTGGAATTAAATACTACTATAATTTGGGTGTAATATTTTCAATATCTTGTTTTTTCTCTTTATCTAATGTTAAGTGTACCATGTTATTACCCATATTTGCAAAATCAATTTCTTTTAAATCTAATTGTCTGACTCTTCTGTTATGTTGAGTGTGATAATTAAGAGTTAAGTCAGTTAAATCCCAAGCAGTCGTCCATAGCGTAGAACTACGCATAATATCGGGGTTTTCAGCTACATCATCTGCTCTATTTCCTTCTGCGGCATCACCACCATACGGCAATTGAAAATTAGAAAGAATCCTAAATGTTTCATAAACTGCTTCTTCTGCATTATCGAGTTCACGTGCCTGCTGTGTCCAAATTGTTGCTCTAATAAAACGAGATGGAGGAGTATTATCCCCCGGCATTCCCAATAAACTTGTTCCGTGTCCTGTTGGTTTTATTTCTAATCCATTATAGGTTCTGGTAGGGAATCCTTTTTGAGAAAGATTAATGTAGTTTCTTACATTTGTCATATGCCAATCGTATGATGGTTTATTAGTAATAACTTTTAATGGGGCGTCAAAAATCTTTAATTTACCATCTACAAGTTCAATTGCAATTGATGCTCCGCTTTTATCATTAACAAACCAATGTAAGTCTGTTGTTATACCAAGAGACGGTTCAATAACAGGAACAACTTTTACATCATTTATTTTTTCTTTAACTTCTGCAACTGTTGCAAATTGAGATAAAATATAGCCTACAACATCATTTGATGTTAAGCAATTTTTAGCATCGCTTTTTTCATATTTTGCATATCCAACTTCTCCGGAAAAATAAAACATTCCAGCAGTAAGTCCTTTCTCATTTAATCCTTCCGCAAAAAAATCGGTTCCAATCATATCTAAACCAACAAATCCATATTTAACTTTGTATTCTATTCCATTTACACCGTCTGGTGTTGAACCCACAAAATTATATCCTATTGGAACAATAGTCACCCTAGAGTTAAGGTCAAATGTTCCCCATTCCATTGTTCTGCCATAAACTACTCCACCGTCTTTTGCTACTAGGGAAATACCTGTACACGCATTTGAATTAGTTTGTGCGAATAGTGTAATTATTACACTTAATATCACTGTTTTAAATATATTTCTTTTCATTATTTCTCTTTTTATTGTTTAAATTATTATTTCTCAATACTTATATCAAATAAAACTTTAGTTTTTATTTTTATTCATGTATATAGTAATTGATTTATAAATTGCGTTATAAACATCTTCCAATAACTCAGCATTTGTTGCATTTTCTGGAACATCAGAAGGGGTATGGAAAATTGGTGAAATTCCGGTAAAAGACATTAATGGTGCCGGCGATGATTTTGCCCATAAAGCAGCTTCGCCATTCCAGTGTGGAGGGTTCACAACTGCAGGTAAATCAATCTTATCTAAAACTGGTGTTAGAGATTTGAAAATTGAAGTATCCATACGAACAAAGACTGTACGTGCAGTTTCTGGTATGGAGCGTGGATCATTTACACCTGGTGCTAACTTCATACTTCCTGTTTCTTCATCTTTTACGCCAATTGCAACATTAGCTCCTAAATGAATTATTATTGAAGCTTCTATTTTATTATTGTTTAAAAAATGTGCAAGTCCTATGTGGTGTAATATTTCATGCCCGGGTGCCCCTATAACTAAAACAGGATAATCTTTTGATAATTCAGATGCAAGTTTAATAGCTACTGCTATACCTGTACCACGTTCTGCGGCACAGTTAAACCAACCACTAAGTGGAGTTGCTAAAACAATTGGTTTCATCTTGCTGGTATCTCCAAAAACTGCAATAATATTATTACTTTCAGCAGAAACTATTTTTGCATCATATTTTACATTTATATCTGCTTCCTCTAGTTTAGTTGCATACTTTCCCGGTACTAATACTACCGGCAAGCCACTCCCTAGTTTAGGAAATCTATTTGGAGTTGCTAATTCCCCAAATTTGTTTTGCGTAGCTATTACTGCAATTTCGTTTTTATCATCAATTGCTTGTTGAATAGCATTGTTTAATGCATTGGTAGTACGATCTAAACTCATAACATTTAGACTGCTTACAAAAGGCGAATTGGTTTCTACACTTCCTACACCTTCGTAAAACAAAGGTAACGAAGGTATTACTTCGCCATCTAGGGTAACAGTAACACTATTTTCAAATTTGTCGAATTTAAATGCTTGCTGTGATACTTTTCCTCCTATCTGTTTAAGTTCATCTGCAAACCATTTATTGGTAACAGCATCAACACTTGTCCCTGTCCTATGGTAACCCATATTAGAATAAGTTTCTACTAACTTATATAAGGACGAGCCCACAGTTTGTTTAGTTTGCTGACTAGATTTTTCTTCGTTTTCTGATGCTTTATTTTCAGGTGAAGAACACGAACTGATGCTTAAAATAATTATTGTAGCAATTAAAAATATAGATTTCATATTTTTATATTTAAAACATTGCATTAATTTGAAATTTAAGCGTTGTATGTCCTTTTTGTGGACCATATACAACATATTCCGGACCAATCCACGCACTTAAATTTTTTGCAAAAGCCTTTCCAAAATTAAGCCCTAATGGTATGTTATATGTTGATTTTGTCCAATTGAAATTCATTAAAGGAGAAAATGATAAAAAGTATCCTTTATTAAAGATTGCATTAAATATAGGTTGGAAAATCATAAAACTCATTTTATCCTTATTTTCATCTCCTTTAAAAGTCCAATATTGCTGAGCAAGAACTCCAAATGAAATACCTTTGACTTTGGTAACAAAAACAACTGCTGATGGCCCCAAACCCCATTTTCCTATGCTTATCTGTGCAGGGTTCTTCATTGGTATTATTAGGCCTGGTCCGAATCCAACCATTCCCCATTTTGTTTTTTTAACAACAGCATCTATTAAAATCAAATCAGACAACCCTACTGCGTCAAAATCTTTGTTGCCGTTAGGAAACGATTGCCCTATAATAGGCACCTCAAGTCTAAAAATTGTGTACCATTCTGGGTTTTTACTCTTTATTCCCGGAAGGAAAATAAAGGGAGTTGGTTGAATAATTCTTGTTGTTACGTTAATAGTTCTAGCACTATTATCCTTCCACGTAAAATTAGGTTGCACTTGCAACTTTGTTATATTCGAAAGTGGATTTGTAGACTGTCCGGCAGCTTTTTCTGCTGCAGCATGCTCACTCGCTTCATCTGATTCCTGTGCAAAGGCACTAAGCGCAAAAAGTAAAATTAAAGTAGTAATTAATGTTTTCATATTTAAATAATTATTTTTATGTTGGTTCTTATAAAAAATACCTATAATATTTGAAAAATCGCAGAACCAGTTAAACGACTTTTCTAAATTGGATTAAGTTCTTATATCAATATAATATCTTATGACAAAAGTACAGTTAATGTTATTTAAGAACCTTGATCATACATGTACAAAATGCGGACAGTATATAGGGAGTTAATTTACTTATATAACCTAGAGAGCATTTGCAATAAGTACTTAATTTTACCACGCACTTCCAAAAACAATATAGAAAGCAAAATCATCATTATTGGTCCAGGCGAAGTCTAATCCCGTCAGGATACCATATTTTTTTGCAATATTATACCGGAATCCGCCCCCATAATTAATTACTTTGAATTTTGTTGACGAAAAATCTTCAAACGCATCAAAAGCCCTTCCTGTACCTACAAAGCCATCAACATACCATCGGTTATAGACATTAAAAGTCCATTCGGTGGCAATAAACAATGTATTAAGCCCTTGATATTTCATTGCTGGTACGCCTCGAAGTTCAAGAGATGGTTTAGTATAAAATGGTACATCACCAAAGGCGTATTTGTAGTCAAATCGCCAAGCTGTATTAAGCCAACTAGCAAAAGGAAAATAACCGATGAAATACAAATTAGTACGTCCAAAACTGTTACTTCCTCCTAAAAACACAGGATTATAAGAGATATTCCAACCTGCATACATTCCGCGTGTAGGGGTGAATATATTGTTTCTGGTATCATAACTATTAATCATTGTAACTGTACTTACAACCGATGTATTACTCATCTTTTTTAATAATTTGTTTATAAGAGGTCTATCAGGAAGTGTGTCTAAGCTATTCTCTGTTCGATAAAACAAGTATTGAAACCCCATAAAAAAATCAGATTCGGCGACTCTGAATAGTAGTCGTTGCTTTATTAACCATGCGTTCATATTGTATTTAACAGGTCTTCCCCAAAGCCTTGATAATAGTCCATCTTCAGTTCCGTAGTATTTAATATTTACATTGGTTTTGCCTAATATCCCCATATATCTGATTTTGTCGTGATTCCATGTTTGAAAATGAAACAGACCTGCCACCCAGGTTTTATTTTCGGTATAACCACCTGCAACGCCTGTTATCATAGGCATCTCACTTCTTCCTTTATCCTTTTTTTTCTTTTGTTGGATAAAAAGAAGAGCCAAACCACCTCCGTACCCGATAGCTGGTTCAGTAACAATAATCGGTATGGGAACAAATCCATAAGGATGATCCAGAAAACTAGAGATGTCGAGAGATCTTTCAGTGCTATCAACAAACATATACTTCTTCTCCTTTTTCGGTTTTGTCTTTACATCTTGTTGGCTATATGCTAAAGAAGATAAGATAACAATAGGCAATAAAAGCAAAGCCTTATTAAAACATGAAAAAGAGATCTTCATTATTTTGCACTTATTTTGCAATACTCTGCAGATAGGTTCTATTATGAATACCAAACCTGTAATTAATTGAAAGCAATGCCGATTTCCTGTCAGCTAATAAACCAACCTCAGCCCTTAATTGCCAATGGGGATTATATTGATATTGTGCTCCAATTAAAAAGTTCCACTTCTGCTTGGGTTCTTTATAAAGTTTATAACCAATATTCCCATCTCCGTTAGCTTTGTCAATATTATCCATTATTGGGTTAAAAACATTTTCAGCTATTATTTTTTTAGGATCCATTGGGTCTAAACCATCATACCATTCGTAGTATTCTGCTACTTTTTGGTCTTTATTATCCCAGAATTCATCAGGAAAAACATCTCTTAGTGGAATTGAACCTTCGGTAATTCCATTCATACCAAGTCGCATAGCACCAATCCAAACACCAATATTTGACAAGCGTTTATTTTTTGTTTTTAAGTCAATTATATGTCCTATCCTTGGTGAAAACACAAAAGTTCTTACCGGCTCTTTAAAACCCTCCAGCTTTGTCCATACCAAGTTACCATCAAGAACAGCGAATACTGGACCCACTCCAAAAGCAATTGTATTACCCACACCGTAGCTATAGCCAGTAAGCTTTACATTGGCGTGAAGATTAATGGGATAACTCAACTGTACATCTGTTTCTGTCCATGTTTTTCCAATAATACCATATACATTATAAAAGGGAAGAAGCCACACGTCTGGCCTAATGTTAAGAGAGACACCTGATGCCTTGACATGTTCAAAATCTACAAGCCTGGTAATGTCATGATAATTAAAATCATCCTGTCTTTTAGAAAACCCAATTTCGAGTTGAGGTATATCAATTCCCTGAACCCCATAAAAGTAGTTGACCATGATGCCCCAAGGCAATGGTAGGGCCACACCTTTTTCATATACCTTATCCCCTAAAAAAGGAAGTATATATTCGTATTCACTACTAACCGTATCGTTAAGGCTTAGTTGGTTATATTGCGCTTTAACTTGTTGACTTATCGAAAACAAGAAAACAATGGTAAATACTGATATTGTTATTTGTATATTGTAACGTCTTTTCATGTGAATATTTCTTAAAGTAAAATAATAACCTGACCGACCTAAAAACAAGGCCAGTCAGGAAATAAATCAATTTCTTTGTAGGCTAATATTAATACTTTCGATGGCATTATACTGTTTTGATATTCTAAACAGTAGCTCATAAATTTCAAGTGAAAGGAGCTTTTTTAATAAACTGCCGTCAATATTTTGAACAATATTACTATTAAGTATTGCCTCTGTAAGCTTTTGCGCAATTTGGTCAGGGTCAACATTATCCTCAATGAGTTGTGCGAAAATTTCAGTTAGTTTTTGAATAACCATTTCTTTGTCCATATTGTCATTTACAATTCCCAGGCTAAAGAGCCAGTCGGTAATTACTTCTGCAGATGCTTCTGCATCTATGTGGCTAATGGATTCAAGTATTGGATAAATCAGGTTGTATATGTTGTCTTCACTAAATACTTCCTCAATTTTTTCATAAATCAGAGCAGAAATATTTTCTGCAATTTCTTCAGCATCAAAGAAATCTACAATTTGATTAAGTTTTCCCTCAATGTAGGCAACAATTTGTGGCTCAGCTATATCTACAAGGCTTACTATCCATGCGGCTATTGTTATGGATGCTTGTTCCGCCGGGATATATTGGAGACGGAATAGGGCAGCACTTATTCCTTTTGAAATTTCAAGATCCACAAAGCCTATGATTGTTTGTGCAAGGCCGGCAGCTGCTTCCTCAATAGTTGAACTCCCAATTGTTGACTTTATAACAACCAAGGCAGATGTTATGCCCGTCTTAACCAGGATCCAGTTAGGATCGATTTCTGCTCCGGGAAAACGTGCATTAATGGTATCAACTACCGGTTTTAACACATCATCAATAATTGTTTGTGCAATATTGCGAAGTTGGAAAACCGGTGTTTCATCTATGGTGGTTAAATATGGAATTAATTTTTGAGCAAGGTTTGTGCTATCGAAAAAATGATAAGTAATGGTTGAACCTAAAGTATCGCCAACATTAACTATTCTTAGCGAATCAACTTCAGAAAACGCAGTCCATATTGGGTATATCTTGTCATAAACTTTTTCTTCGGTAATCAGAATAGCTATTAGGTCGTAAATTTTTTCGGACAATACAGGTACTAATTCTACTAATAGTTTATCCTTAAACTTTTCTAGAAGTGGTAGGATGGCATCATAAATATCCTGCTGGCTAACAATACTTGTAAGCCTGTCTGAAATATCAGCTGCAAGCTTGCTTGCTATTTCTTCGGGGTTTTCAACATTCAATTTATTGAGAATATCTACAAGCTTATTATAGACTAGTCCTTCCCAATCAACATCTGCTAATTTATTTACAATAGCCTCAGCTATTTTTTCTGCAATTTCTTCGGAATTGCTGTTTATTTCATCAACTTTCCCATAAATAACATCGTAAAGAACTTCTTCTATTTTTAATTTTACTTCATCACTATTTAGGAGCTTCTCAACAACAGCATTGGAGATTTTGTCGGGAGTTCCGGAATGAATGGCTTTGGCAATCATATCATTCATGATGCCGATAACTATTTGTTTTCTGGAACTTTTACTATTCAAACTAAATATACCATTATCATCAGAATAGGAATATAGCATTCGCATTGAGTTTAATGAATTTTTCGGATTAATCCATATCTCCGAAGTATTTACAAGGAAATATCCGGCATACGGCTCAAAATTACCCTGTCCGGTAGTGTCCATCATGATATTACCCATACCGAACTGGAAGGAGGTGAATTCCTGAGGGCCAATATCACCATAAATATCGTAAGCATTATAAGTACCTTCCTGTACCATACCGTTTTCATCGGCAACATTGGCCATAAATGGCATTGCCAGCATTTCATGCTTTACCTCAACAGATAAATCATCAAAATCCCAGTTGTTGTCTTTAAGTGTATTGTGCATTTCTATTATTTGTTCTTGCTCAAGCTGTTTAGGAGTTTTTTCTTCTTTTTTACAAGATGCAAATATTAAGTTAAAGACTAATACCAGCAAAACTAGTTTTGAAATTCGATTCATAATTTTAATAAATTAATGGTTATAATAATCTGCAAAAGTAATTGCTAAATTATTACTAATACCTTTTAGCATATAGACAAAATGCGGACAGCAATAGCAGATAGTCTCTGCCAGAAAACTCATTGTTTTGGAGTGCTTAGTCAGAAAAACGTCAAGAATGAGCCTGCCTGGCTCAATATAAATATACTAGGCAGACAGGGCTTTCGTAGTTTTGGAAATCAGGCGTTTACTTGTGTAAATAACTAATTTCAAAACAAGAGTAACGAAATTATTGACGTTTTCTGGCAAGCACTAGATAAACTAAAACTTTGAAATATAATCTTCCAATGAATCTTCTGGCTGTAAGTCAATTTTTTTGCGGAGGCGATATCTGGTTTTTCGGATAGCTTCTTTAGAAACATTAAGTGCCGACATAATCTGTGTGCTGGAAAGATGTATGCGTAGGTAGGAAGAGAATTTTAATTCAGATTGGGTAAGTTTGGGGTGTGCTTTTTTTAATTTAATGAGAAAATCAGGATGGACTTCGGTAAATCTAAGATTAAAAGCTTCCCAGTTTTCATGATTTTGAGCGTGTGATTTCATATGATTTTTCAGTGCAATAATGTCCTTGCAGCATTCACTATCTGTATGCTTTTTTAGTAGATTATTAAGGATGTTGATAGTGGAATTTATTAATTGCCCTGTCTTGCTTATTTGAACAGCAGTAGTGAGCAACTCTCTTTTCTGTTTGTAGTTTTCATTCTCAAGGTTTTTTATTTTAAGCGTATTTTCGATAACATGCGCTAAGGCCACCTCATCCCATGGTTTTTGAATATAGTAAGCAATCTGGGTCTTGTTTATGGCATCTTTCATGGCATCGAAATCAGCAAAGCCGGTAACAAGTATCCGTACCGCATCAGGAGAATGATGTGCTGCAAATTGCAAAAAATCAACGCCTGTCATGTCAGGCATTCGTTGATCGCTGAGTATAACATCTATTTTTTGTTCCTCTAAAATTTTTATTCCTTCTTTTACTGAAAGGGCAATAAAAACATCATAATCCCGCCTGAAAGCACTTTTAAACACACGTAAGTTACTTCCTTCATCATCAACATACAGTAATCTATTCTTCATACTATTATACGTTTAAGTAATTGGTATTTTTATAATAAACTCACTTCCAACACCGGGTTCTGAAATCAAATCAATGCTTCCATGATTTTCCTGAACTAATCCATAGACAATAAATAATCCCATGCCCGTTCCTTTTCCTACGGGTTTACTTGTGTAGAAGGGGTCGAATATTTTTGATTGGAGTTCCTTGCTAATTCCACTTCCAGTATCTTTTATCGAGATGCTTATTTTATCTGTCAATAATTTTGTTGTGATTGTTATTCTCCCTTTTGTTGTAATGTGATATACGTAAGGTCCATTTGATAATTTACTTAAATTCGCGTATGTGTGATCGTCGTTAAACTTTTGAGTTTCAACTAAATTATAATTCATATCGTAGAATGATATTGTACCTTCTAACACTTTAGGAAAATATGCGTTTACTTCGCTACCTAGATTTGGAAAAACGTGTGTTTGATCTCTTACGAAATCTTGGATGCTTGTTATTGTATCGATATAAACTGGAAGCTCGAATGGTGCTTGACCGTTTGCATCCATCACATAATCTTCTTCTATGTTAGGATTATTAATTGGTAATACTAATGATCTTAAATGCAGATTGGCCCCTGGAATATTATCCATTGTGATTGCATTTCTTACTCTGAATGTGCCTTCAGAAAAAACAGTGTCTGATTGCATGGTTGTTTTTAGATTATCTTCGAGATTTTGACCTTGAGCTTCTTGAGAACCAAATAATCCTACTCCTGCAAGTACTGTAAGGAATGTAAAGACTGATTTTTTAAGAAATTTATTACCTGCCATTTGGTTCTTTCAATGATTATTATGTATCTTTAAGTATATAAATGTTTCGATTGTAGCCACACCCAAGCCCCGAAAATGGGAAAGCGCTGCTGTCTAATTCCAAAAATAGCCAGATTTTATCATAAAAGTCCAATTATCGGCATTAATTTTCATTAATTCTAGTATTCGGGACCTATTTTGGTTACCAAATTCGGGTCTTTTGAAAATCTCATTTTAGGGGCTTTATTTAAAGTTAGACATAACATATTTATACACTTGCATCGCATTGGTTTCATAATAAAGATTTTCATCAAACCAAGCTAATATTATATTAGAAAAATGGATACGGGTACTTTTACTCAAACAACAGGCGTAAACAAAAAGTTGACCAATTGGCTTTTCGTTTTTGGCTCCGGGCTTATAATCTAATATATACAGTTTTCCATTCCTGTATTGTAGTAAATCAATATGACCTGTGATATAGTTATTATTTGATTTTATACTTTTAATCCATGGAATAGTAGAAGTAGATGTTTCTAAATAAACAGGAACTTCAACGGCAATTGTAGATGTATCATTTTCAAGCATTATTTTTTCAACAGCCCAATGTCTTTTCCAATTATCATCAACTAACTCGATAGCAATGTTAGCAAATTCGCAGGCATTATTATGAGTTGTTTTCAAATTTAGTTCCTTAAAAATGTTCAGTTTTATTCTTGAGGCTCTTGCATCGGAGTTTGTAAAATAGTTTTTGTTAATCAATCCATTTTTCGTTTTTTGTAAATAATCATAAAGTTTAGGTTCATTGCTTTTTACAAAATAATCAAGTTTAAAATTGTGCTGGAGATACAAGTAAACCAATTGATGCAAATATTTGTGGCCTTGAATAAGTCTATTATTTTTAACATACTTTTGAAGTTTTCTGTTAAATTTTGCTAGGTTTAGCAGGTCTTCATATTCCTGAATCCAATTAGCAATAGTGCTTTTTGGTATTTGTGTTTTTTTGGAAGTTTCCTCAATAGTCAATCCACTATTATATTCTGATAGAGCCTTTACTATTTTGGTAATGGGATAGGTTCTAGATTTGAATTTATCATTTGAGAAGCGTTTTCCGCAGTCTTTGCACAAATATGGATAGGCTGACTCATGTTGTGCCACCTATACCGATGTAACTGTGCCACTCAAACCGGAGCAAGTTGTGCCACTCATACCGATTGATGTTGTGCCACCCATACCAGAGCATTTGTGCCACCGTAAAATGGCAGAAGTACTCAGTTTAAAGAACAGAAATAATTTCTATCGTATAACTTTT